>NZ_SSOE01000051.1:0-33759 GCF_029871175.1 Pseudomonas sp. BN607 | reverse complement strand
CCCGCTTGTATGGTTAGACTTGAAGGGGTGGTGGGACTAAATGCCCGATTCTGACTGTTACGAGCAGTACAGACCGTGGGAGACATCGCCCCACCCCTTCCACCAAAGCGCCGATAAAGAATGCATCGTTTGCAAGCGACGATAGAAGCAAGCCAGCGCCTCTTGGTGAAAGCCCTTCAAGCCGAAAAACCATAACGTGGAGAGCCGCCGATGGCAATGCAGGTAGTGAAGTCGATCATTGGAGCGGACGTTGCAAAAGCTGAATTGGTGATCCATCACGAGGAGCGTGATGAGATCATCAAGCTGAAAAACTCCAAATCTGAAATCAATAAGTGGCTCAAGCAGCAGCCACTGAACACGGCTATCGCCGTTGAAGCGACCAACATCTATCACTTGGATCTGGTCGAGCTAGCCCACGGCATGGGCTTTGATGTTTATGTCATTGATGGATTTCAACTGAGTAACTATCGCAAGAGTGTTGGCGGCCGAGTCAAAACTGACCCGTCCGATGCGCGGTTGCTGTCCCGTTTTCTGAAAAACGAGGGTGAGGATCTTCGCCCTTGGACCCCGCCTCCCGCCGTCTACGGCAAGCTGCAGAGCCTTCTGCGGCGCAGGGCTGCGCTGGTATCGGCCCGTACTGCAATGACGCAGAGCTGGGCTAACGAGGGCCTGTTGAAAGCAGCCTTCGAAACCTTCGTCAAGTCGATAGAACGGCTGGACTTGCTGATACAAAAGAAGATCAAAGAAGTATTGCGAGAGGCAGGGCTGCTTGAACAGGTTATTCGCTGCCAGGCCGTGGAAGGTATTGGTTTTCTCACAGCGTCAGCACTGGTAATGGCGTTTATCAGAGGCGAATTCAAAAGCAGTGACGCTTACATCGCCTTCTTGGGGATGGACCTGCGAGTGAATGACTCCGGGCAAAAGAATGGACGCCGCCGCCTTACAAAGCGAGGCTGTTCGGAGATTCGTCGTTTGTTGCATAACGCAGCGATGTCGGCCAGTAGGTCAACTACCTGGAAGGACGTGTATGAGCAGTATCGGAGCAACGGTAAAGCAACGACCCAGGCACTAGTGATCTTGGCTCGCAAGCTCGCTCGCGTCGCATTCGCCCTGATGCGAGATCAGGGCGAATACGTCACCAAAAGCCGGAAATTGGCTTGCTGAAAACCATAGAATCTCCCACAGTGATTGCGCTAGATTCACGAAATTGAGCAAGCCAGTTGTTTCCCCAGGTACTGCATCGCCTCAAGCCTGCGGGGTACCTGTGTGGGTTCACCCGCGAAGCGCCCGGACAGGCGATGAACATCAACGCCCGGTCCGCGCTGGGACTTGCAACAGCACCCGCAACCCGTCACTACGGCTGTCAAACCTCAGGCTACCGGCACACCGCTGCACGATCGCCTGCACAATCGCCAACCCGAGCCCGCAACCACCACTCTGCCCATTGCGCCAGAAGCGCTCGGTCAAATGCTCCAGGTCCGCGTCGGCAATTCCAGGCCCATGATCGCGAACCATGAACCCCACCTGCCCGTCGGCCATCTGCACGTCCAACTCAACCGCCTCGTCACCGCCATGACGCAAGGCGTTGTCCAGCAGATTGCGCAGCGCTGCCACCGCCAACGGTGCCGGCATGCCCAGGTAGATTTGCGTAGCCTCCTCAGGCAGACGCAGCACGATACGCCGGTTGTCGCCGCCGCCGGCATCCTGCATCGCCTGCCGTGCCACCTGCTCGGCACTGCACTGCACGCCATCCTCGAACGACAAGCTGCCTTCTACCCGCGCCAGCATCAGCAACTGCTCAAGCGTGCGGTGCATGCGGTCGGTGCCCTGCTCGGCATGCTCCAGCGCCTGCTCGCGCACTGCACCGTCGGTCATGCGCGCCACCTGCAGGTGGGTCTTGATCGCGGTCAGCGGGCTGCGCAGTTCATGTGCAGCATCGTCGGTCAGACGCCGCTCACGCTCGATGGTCTGGGCAATGCGCAGAAACAGCTGGTTCTGGGTCTCCAGCAACGGCTGCAACTCGCTGGGCATGCCTGCCACCTGCAGCGGTTCGACACTGTCCGCACGCCTGCGGCGCAAGGCATCGCGCATGCGGTTGAGCGGCTCCAGGCCCTTGCCCAGGCCAATCCACAACAGCCCCAGGCTGCCGAGCAGGGCCATCAGTACCGGCGCAGAAGCCGCCAGCAGAATCGACTGGTTCAGCGCCTCGCGTTCCATGTGCCGGTCGGCCGTGGTGATGCGCACATCGCCATGGTTGTAGGTGAAGGTGCGCCACAACGCATCGTCGATGGTCTGGTCACGGAAGCCACTGCGCTCGTCATCCATGGCGCCATCATGCTTGTGGTTGCTGGCGAGGATCTCGCCACGCAGCGAGCTGACCTGGCAGGCCATGCCGTCCGGCACGCTGAACTGGTCGGCAGAAAAGTGCGCTTCGCCGCCCTTGGCGGTCAGCGGTTGCGGCAGCTGGTCGATCAGCCCGGCAACCATCCGCGCCGAAGCCACCAGGCGCTGGTCGAGGGAAAACATCATCTGCTGGCGCAGGTCGCGCAGCATCCACGCAGCAGCCAGCACCCAGATGATCACGAAGGCACTGCCCAGGATAAGGCTCAGGCGCACCCGCAAGCTCATGATGCGGCCTCCTCCGGCGCTTGCGCCGGGCCCAGGCGATAGCCGAGGCCGCGCACGGTCTCGACGATACCGTTGCCGAGCTTGCGCCGCAGGTGATGGATATGCACATTCAAGGCATTGCTCTCGACTTCGTCGCTAAAGCCGTAGACGCAGTCCTTCAGTTGCTCGCTGGACAGCACCCGCCCAGGGTTCTGCAGCAGCGCCTGGAGCAGGGCCTGCTCACGGCGGGACAGGTCGACATGCTGACCCGCCAGGGTAGCCTCGCAGCTGCTCGGGTCATACCGCAGCGGGCCGTGCTCGATCACGTTCACCGCGCGCCCGGCCACCCTTCGCAGCAAGCTATGCAGGCGCGCGGCAAGCTCGCGCAGGTCGAAGGGTTTGAGCAGGTAATCGTCGGCACCGGCCTGCAGGCCATCGACACGATCGGTGACGGCATCCCGGGCAGTGAGCACCAGTACCGGCAGTGTCTCGCCTTTCTCGCGCAGGCGGCGCAGCAGCTTGAGGCCGTCTTCGTCGGGCAGGCCGAGGTCGAGGATCATCACGTCGAACTGCGCGGCCTGCAGCATCGCCCGCGCCGCGGCAGCATTGCCCACCCGGTCCACGGTCAAGCCCTGAGCGGTGAGGCCGGCGCAGATGCCGGCGGCGATCAGGTCGTCGTCCTCGCAGAGCAGAACGTGCATGGTGGGGCTCCCGGAGTGGTGTGGCTGGTATTGCACCTTGGGCGGATTAAGGGGGGATTATGGACCTTTTGTGGGGTGGCTGGGGGCTCGCTTTGGGTGTCGTCAGGGGCCGGGGGTTCGCCACAAAGAATTCTGCGCCTGGGAGATCGAGCGCCGCCCGCGCGGCGCATCGCGAGCTGCGCTCGCTCCTACGGTTGTTTCGGGCCAGTTATCTCTGCGGGATTTGCGCGCGAACGCCTGGCGCATGGCGCGATATTGCGTCGTACAAACAAGGCGGTCGCGCGCGCCTGTCACTGGCGTCACTGGCCAGAAAAAAACGTAGGAGCGAGCGCAGCTCGCGATGCGCCGCGCGGGCGGCGCTCGATCTCCCAGCCACAGAATTCTCCGTGGCGAACACCCTCGGCCTACATCAATCCCCGCGGCGTATCCACATCCAACAAAACCCCAGCATCCCCCACTTCAACCACGACACAACGATCCCGGTGTGCCTGCACCACCGCCCGCGCCCCCTCATCCCCGGCCAACTGCCGCAGCGCCGGCCAGAAATCGCGCCCGAAAATCACCGGGTGCCCCTGTTGCCCCGCATGGCGCGGCAAGACGATGTTCGAAGCACTGGACACCTCGGCCAACCGGCGCAAGGTCGCCAGCTCGATCCACGGCATATCCCCCAGCAGAATCGCCACCGCCCGAGCCTGGCTGTCGTCCAGCGACCCGGCACCGGCAGCCAGGCTGTGCCCCATACCCGACGCCTCATCTGCGCTGGCAACCACCCGGTATCCGGCAGGCAAGCCAAGATCCTCGCCGCGCTCGCCCGTGCGCAACACCACACGCACATCATCGAACACCGCCTTGGCCCGCTCCACGCTATGCGCCAGCAGGCTACGGCCATCAGCCAGCGTCGCCCGGCGCTTGTCGGAACCGAAGCGCGTGCCGCGCCCGGCCGCCAGCACCAACGCGACCACGCTCACAGCGCTTCCCGCCCAATGCCGTTGCGCAGGCGCAGGATATCGGCCAGCACCGCCAGGGCGATTTCAGCCGGGGTCTTGCTACCCAGGTTAAGGCCGATCGGCGCATGGATGCGCGCCAGTTCGTCGGTGCCCAGGCCACCAATTCGCTGCAAGCGTTCGCGACGCTTGTCGGAGGTGGCCTTCGAGCCCATCACGCCGATATAGAACGCTTCGGTACGCACCGCTTCAAGCATGGCCAGGTCATCGATTTTCGGATCATGGGTCAATGCAACCACCGCCGTGTCGGCATGGCAACCACCATTGGCGATAAATTCCGATGGCAGCTCACGGCGTACTTCGATGCCATCCAGCCGCACGCCATCGAGCACCTCATCACGCGGCTCGCAGAGGATGACTTCAAAACCCATCCCTTTGCCGAACTCGGCACAAAAATGCGCCACGCTGGAATAGCCGGCCAGCAGCAGGCGCTGGGCGGCGCCGACCCGTAGACGCACCCAGGCGGCTTCCCGTTCGACCCGCGGACCTTGGCTGTGGTCATTGGCCAGCTGGCGACTCCCCTCGGGCAGACGCACCTCTCGCAGCAGCCGGCGCTGGCCCAGCAATGCACGTTGCAGCTCACGCAGGTGCGCCTGCACTTCGCACTCGGGCGCCAGGTTTTCCACCAGCACTTCAAGCACCCCGCCACAGGGCAGGCGAATGCTCGAGCGCGAGTCACTGCCATCGCCATAACGCACGATGGCAACCGGCTCGGGGAATTCGCCCAAACCGACGCGTTCAAGAAAGTCGTCTTCGACGCAGCCACCGGACAGCGAACCCAGCCACTGGCCGCTGGCGTTCACCGCCAACAGCGAGCCCGGCGCCCGCGGTGCCGAGCCATAGGTGGCGAGTACCGTGCACAGCCATACGCGCTGGCCGCTGCACGACCACTGCAATGCTTGGCGGATAACCTGAAGATCGAGATGCTGCACGGGCTATTCCGCCTTCAGCTCGACGAGCTGCTGCACGCCCAGGTCACCGGGTAGTCCACCCCAGGCCTGACGCAGGTAGTTGACCATGTCCGTCACCTGCTGGTCATCGAGCTTGTCGGCAAAGCCTGGCATCGGCTGCATGCGCTCGAAGCCGGTGAACTGCTGTTCGCGGATGCCCTCGAGGACCACCTTGACCAGGTTGCGCGAGTCGGCCTGGCGCAGCACGGTGTTGCCGCGCATGGCCACGGCGATGTGCGGCTTGCCCTCGCCGTCGACCCCATGGCAGCCGGCGCAGACGTTGAGATACTGCTGATGGCCGCGCCGGGCGCTGTCGCTCATCTGCTCCAGGGCGACGGGCTGGATGACCTTGGCCGCTGGCGGCTGATCGCCCAGCAGGAAGGTGGCCATGGCCGCCAGGTCGGCGTCTTCAAGGTGCTGGGTGCTGTGGTGCACCACCGGGAACATCTCGTTGAACATGCTGCCCTGGGCGCTGATGCCGTGCTTGAGGAAGGTGGTCAGGTCCGGCTGGGTCCAGCCGCGCTCGGCCAGGTCCTGGGCCAGCAGGCTTGGCGCCAGATAGCCTCCCAGGAGGCCGCCGCTCAGACGCTGGTCCTGCTGCAGCGCGCCGATCGGGTTACGCGGGGTATGGCACTCGCCGCAATGGCCCATGACCTCGACCATGTACTGGCCGCGCTGCCACGCCGGGCTTTTGCCCTCGGTTGGCTGCAGTTGCACGCTCTTGCCGTACAGCATATTCCAGCCGCTGAGCCCCATGCGCACATTGAACGGGAAGCGCAAGGCGGTCTGCGGTGCCGGGCGGTTGATCGGCGGTATGGTCATCAGGTAGGCGAGGATCGCGTCCGAGTCTTCACGCTTGATCAGGTGGTACGAGGTGTAAGGCATCGCAGGATAAAGGTTGGCGCCGTCCTTGCGCTTGCCCTCGGTGACTGCGGCGAAAAACTCGTCGGCGCTGTAGTTACCGATGCCGTACTGTTTGTCCGGGGTGATATTGCTGCCATAAATGGTGCCAAACGGCGAATGAATCGGCAGGCCGCCCGCATACGGCGCACCGCCTTCGGCGGTATGACAGGCCATGCAGTCGGCCACGCGGGCCAGGTATTCGCCCCGCTTGACCTGCGCCTGGTCGGCCGCCAGTGCAACCGAAGTGAAAGCCACGCCGAATGCCAGCGCCAATGCGCTACGTACGAAGCCCATGCTCAACCCTCCTTGACCAGGCCGAGGTCATTGAGCACCGTGCGGGTGGCATCGTAGTAACGCACGTAGCCTGTACAGCGGCAGATGTGGTGGCCGAGGCTGGCCTCGATGCGGTCTTCCACTTCGCTCTTCTTCAGCGGCTGGCGCTGGGCAGTTTCCACCAGCACGGTGGCGGCGTTGACAAAGCCCGGTGCGCAATAGCTGCACTGGAAGGCGAACAGGTCGACGAACTTCTGCTGGATCGGATTCAGCGTCAGGTTGCCGGCCTCGTCTTTTTTGGCATGGCCTTCGATGGTGCGCACTTTCTTGCCTTCGAAATAGTGGGCGCCCGTGATGCAGGTGCGCACCTCCTCGCTGGTGCCGTCGGGGTTGTCGACGATCACCACGCAGGCGTGGCAGATGCCCTGGCCGCAGCCCAGGCGTGAGCCGGTAAGGTTCTGGTGTTCGTGCAGATAGTCGATCATCGCCAGGTCAGCGGGGACCTCGACCGGACCGACCGGTTGACCGTTGAGGGTCAGTTGCAGTGGACGGTTAGCCATTGAGGGCCTCCTTGATACGGGCTGGGGTGATGGGGAGATCGCGCACGCGCTTGCCGATGGCATGCGCGACGGCATTGCCGATGGCACCGACGACCGGGATCATCACCACCTCGGCTATGCCCTTGGACGGGTCGGTCGGTGACAGCGGTGGGAGGATTTCGCTGGTCTGTTTCCACACCGCCACATCGCGCGCATGCGGCAGGCGGTAGCGGTTGAAGTTCCAGTCACCCTCCCCGGGCCCGCCTTCATACAACGGCATCTCTTCGGTCAGCGCATGACCAATGCCCATGGCGATACCGCCTTCGAGTTGGCCTTTGACCAGCTCCGGTACCAGCACCCGGCCACACTCGATCCAGCTGTGGTGGTTGAGCACCTGCGTCTCCAGGGTGCCTTTGTTGACCTTGACCTCGACGATGGTCGCCACCGGGCTGTAGTAGGTGACCATGGCGTTGTTCAGCTGGGTGTCGGGGTAGGCCGCATTCTGCCGGTCGAGCAGGTGATAGCCATGGCTACCCATCTGCGCCTTTTTGGCATTCACCGCACCATCGCCGTATTTCACCGCCATGGCATCGAGCGGGAAGCGCTCGCGCACGCCGTCGATGACAAAGTCGGCCTCGGCCCAGCTCCAGCGGTTGAAGCCGTGCACGCTCACGCCAGTCACCAGGCCCATGTCGTGGGCCTTCTGCGCCAGCTGGGCAAACGGAATCGGCGCCAGGCCGTTGCCGGTCAACTCACCGTTGACCCACACCGCGTTCTCGCGGCGCACCACCAGCGGGTTGGCCTGGCCGCCATGCGGGCCCTGGCTCCAGATGGCCATGGCCGCCGGCCACAGGCCATGGTTGAACAGCACACGGGCGGCTTCACGGGTGGCGTGGCTGAAGTAGAACGCCGAGTTGGTGGCCGACGACGGCGACGCCAGCTTGCCAACCCAGCGCGGGTTGCGTAGCGCAGCGTCCTGTTCGGGCTGGCTGATCAGGTAGGGATTGCCGCTGGTGGTCAGCTGCAGCTCTGGCCATTCGGTGACCGCGGTCTTCACCTCGTCGGCCGAACGGCCAAGGAAGTCGCTGATCACCAGAGCCTGGGAAGTGGACATGCCAGTGCCCAGCTCGGTACCGATGTGGCGCAGGCTGATGCGCCCATCGGCGCTGAATTCGACACTGGCCATCGGCGCCTCGGAGCCTGTGCCGAAGTCCTTCTGGCAGATGGCGAAACCGACGCCGTACCAGTGGTCCGGGTCCTTGGCGTCCATCTGTTGCTTGCGTGCAGCGCGGTTGCGCCACCATTCGTGCACGGCGGCCTTGTCGAGGATCTCGTAAAGGCGCAAGGCGCCCGCCGGGACCGCACCCTGGGTGTTCTTCATGCCCGATTTCAGCGCGTTGGCACGGCGCAGGTCGATGGCATCGACGCCCAGGCGACCGGCGATTTCATCCACCATCATTTCGGTGGCGGCCATGCTCTGCAGGGTGCCGTAGCCGCGCATGGAGCCCGCCTCGACCCCCCGCGAGAAGTAGGCGGTCACCGACAGGTCGTTCTGCGGCATGTAGTAGATCGACTGCGCCGCGGTGGCTCCCACGGCGGCCACCGAAGGGCTGTAGTTGATGCGCCCGCCGCCGTCGCAGCTCATGTCGGCGCGGAAGATCTTGAAGCGGTTGTCCTTCTTGTCCACCGCCAGCTGGTAGCGAATGTCGAAGGCATGGCGCTTGATACCGCTCTGAAACTGCTCGTAGCGGTCGTTGGCCAGGCGGATCGGCACCCCGGCACCATACAGCGCTGCCACGGCAGCGTAGAAGACGAAGATGTTGTTGTCTTTCGAGCCATAGCCCACGGTGTAGCCAGGGTGCATGTTCAGCGTGTTCAGGGCGAAACGCGACGGCTTGATCATGTGCACGCATTCCTGCGCCACTTCGAACGGGCACTGGGTGGCGACCACGAAGTGCAGCGTGCCGCTGGCCGGGTCGTACCAGCCATTGCCGTTGTCCGGCTCCAGCGCGGCAGGCTCGATGGACGGCGTTTTGTAGCGTTCTTCGAACACCAGCCAGTCTTCGGGCGGGTTGTCCAGCTGCTCGGCCATGCGCTTGGCGTAAAACAGCCCCTGCTCGGTCAGGTCGCCGTGCTGGTTGGGTTGCTTCGACCACACCGGCTTGCGGTTGAGAATGGTGGGGAACAGCATGGAGTTCTTCAGGCTGGAGAACTCATCGTCGTCGAACGGCGTGGCGCCGCCCACGCGCACGAAGCGGAAGCTGCCATAAGGGTCGCGCTGGTACAGCGGCGCCTGGGCACCATAGCGGATCGCCTGATCGTTGAACTGCAGCTTGCGCTTGGCCTGACGGAAACGCTCGAAATCGTGCCAGATCAGAATCGCCACCGGGTGGCCGATGAACATCGGCACCTTCCCGGCCGGCAGCAGCGGGTCGGGCGAGTGGGCTTCTGGCCAGGCGATGCCATCCTGCTCCAGGTCGGCGGCGGTGACGATGCGGTCAGGCTGCAGGTCGGCCCCGAGCAGGCTGAGGTCATGGCCGGCATAAATCCGGTCGACCTTGGTCGCCTTGAGCAGCAGCGCATGACCCTGCTGCGCGGGCCACCCGGGCATGTCCTTGGCGCGGATGTCGCGGGCGAACACTTTGTCGCCGCAGACCTTGGACAAGGCGTCGTTACGGAAACGCGCTTTGCCGTCGTGGTTCATCCACTTCTGCGGCGAGGTGGTGACGCGCTCCTCCATCAAAGCGGCGAAGGCCTGGCTGCCAAGTGGCGCCATGGTCACACCGACACCAGCGATCAGGCCGCCTTGCAGGAAGGCGCGCCGGGAAATATCACGGTTGGACATGCTTGATCCTCTGGGCAGTTGGGGCCTGCCCTTTCTTTTGATTCTTGGCCTGGCTTGAGAAAAGCTGACCTTGGCGTCAACTTTACAGCAATTGGGTGGGGCTAGGCAAAGTCAAGCCGACAATGTGTCGCGGTGTGACGAGGGTTGAGGGGGGGCTGGGATGGGGCTGGGGGTGTTGGGCTTTAGGGGTTCAGCGCCTGTTAGATCGAGCGCCGCGCGGGCGGCGCTCGATCTAACAGGCGCTGAAAATCCCAAGGCCAAGACCTGCAAGCCCTAATGCTCTCCCAGCCCCAAATCCCGAGTTAACCTTCATTTAATCAACCCCATCCAGCATGGCCCCATTCCCAGATCTGCCAAGGCGAAGACATGCGCGTTCTCCTGCTCTTCCTCACACTACTGCTGGCCGGCCCGTTGCAAGCCAACCCGTTCGATGTGAAACCAGACTTCCTGCCGGTTGACCAAGCCTTCGTGCTCACCCACGACCGCCAGGCCGACGGCCAAACGCGCCTGTACTTCCAGATCAAGCCGGGCTACTACCTCTACCAGAAGCGGCTGAAGTTCGATGGCTTGCCCACCGAGCAGCACCCGCAACTGCCACCCGCACTCAACCATCACGACGAGTTCTTCGGCGACAGCGCGGTGTACCGCGACCAGCTTGAACTGGTATTGCCTGCCAACGCCCAGGGTCAGTTGCGCCTGGGCTGGCAGGGCTGTGCCGATGCCGGCCTGTGCTACCCGCCGCAAACCACCTCGATCGACTTGGGCGGCAGCGTAACGCCCGCCGCCGAGCAAGCCAGCGACCAGGCCCTGGCCAGCGGCCTGCAACAAGGCCACCTGGCCTGGAGCCTGCTGGCGTTCTTCGGCCTTGGCCTGCTGCTGGCGTTTACCCCCTGCTCGCTGCCGATGCTGCCGATCCTGGCCGGGCTGGTGCTGGGCAATGGCGCCAGCGCCCGCCGTGGCTGGGTGCTGGCCGGGGTCTATGTGCTGAGCATGGCCATGGTGTACGCCGGGCTGGGGGTGGTTGCTGCCCTGCTGGGTGCCAGCCTGCAGGCCTGGCTGCAGCAACCCTGGCTGCTGGGCAGCCTGGCGGGGCTGTTCGTGCTGCTGGCACTGCCGATGTTCGGCGCCTTCGAGCTGCAACTGCC
Organism: Pseudomonas sp. BN607; assembly: GCF_029871175.1. Taxonomy (NCBI): domain Bacteria; kingdom Pseudomonadati; phylum Pseudomonadota; class Gammaproteobacteria; order Pseudomonadales; family Pseudomonadaceae; genus Pseudomonas; species Pseudomonas sp. BN607. The sequence continues at coordinate 22,792 of NZ_SSOE01000051.1, read as the reverse complement.
TGCCGCCCTGCGCGACCGCCTGGACCGCGCCGGGCAAGGTACCCGTGGCGGCAACCTGTATGGCGCGGCACTGCTCGGGGCGTTGTCCGGCCTGTTGCTCGGCCCGTGCATGACTGCGCCGCTGGCAGGTGCGCTGCTGTACATCGCGCAGAGCGGTGACGTGCTGCAAGGCGCGCTGGTGCTGTTCAGCCTCGGCCTGGGCATGGGCGTGCCGCTGCTGTTGCTGGTCACTTTGGGCAACCGCTACCTGCCGCGCCCGGGTGCCTGGATGAACAGGGTAAAGGCGGTGTTCGGCTTCGTGTTCTTGGCCATGGCGCTGTATACCGTGCGTAGCCTGCTGCCAGCGACCCTGCTGCTGGCGCTGAGCGGCGCCTGGCTGATCGCCCTGGCCTGGGCCGCGTGGCCGGCCCTGCAACGGCTGCCGGCGTTGCGTGCAGTACCGTTGCTCGGCGCGCTGTGGGGCGGCCTGCTGCTGGTAGGCGCGGCAGCCGGTGGCGACGACCTCTGGCAGCCACTACGCCCCTTCGCCGGCGGTGCCGCCGCGCCAGCCCAAAGCCAGCATACCGAGGACAGCTTCGTCACTGTCAGCCGCCCCGAAGACCTGCAACGTGAACTGGACGCCGCCAAAGCCCGTGGCCAGTGGGTGATGCTCGACTACTATGCCGACTGGTGTGTGTCGTGCAAGGTCATGGAAAAGCAGGTGTTCGCCCGCAGCGACGTGCAAGCCGGACTGGCCGGTGTACACCTGCTGCGCCTGGACGTGACCGCCGACAGCCCTGCCAGCAAGGCCCTGCTGCAACGCTATGAGGTACCCGGCCCGCCCAGCATTATCTGGATCGGCCCGGAAGGCGAAGAACGCCGCGCGCGACGCATCACCGGTGAGGTGGACGCAGCCGCGTTCCAGCAACACTGGGTCCAGACCAGGAGTCAAGGCTGATGCTGACCGTAACACTCGGGCCACTGACCATGGCCCTCAACCACCTGCTGATGCTCACCGCCCTGGTGATCGCCAGCGTGGTCGGCTGGTGGGTCGCCCGACGTGGCGGCGAGAGCCCGGAATCGGCGCTGTTCAACCTGTTCCTGATCGGCCTGCTGTGTGCCCGCGCCGGCTTCGTGCTGGCCTACTGGCCGATGTATCAGGACGACCCACTGCAAATCATCGACATCCGTGACGGCGGCTTCCTGTTCTGGTCGGGCCTTGCCGGCATCGTGCTCGGAGCCCTGTGGCAGGGCTGGCGCCACCCCGGCCTGCGCCGCCCACTAGGCTGGGCGCTGTTCAGCGGGGCACTGTTCTGGGGCCTGGCCAGCCTCGGCGGCCACCTGTACAGCAAAGGCACCGAACTGCCCGAACTGAGCCTGAACAACGCCGGCGGCCAGGCCGTGGCATTGCACAGCTACCGCGGCAAGCCGCTGGTCATCAACATCTGGGCCACCTGGTGCCCACCCTGTCGGCGTGAGATGCCAGTGCTGCAACAGGCACAAAGCGATTACCCGCACGTGACCTTCCTGTTCGTCAACCAGGGCGAAACCCCCGAGAACGTCAGCACCTTCCTCGCCACCACCGGCCTGAGCCTGACCCACGTGCTGTTCGACGGCACCGGCCTGTTGGCCCAGCGCGTCGGCTCCATGGCCCTGCCCACCACGCTGTTCTACGACGCCAACGGGCGGCTGGTCGGCAGCCACCTGGGCGAGCTGTCCCGGGCCAGCCTGCGTCACGCCCTGGAACCTTTCGACCGGGCCATTGCGCCCGCCCCTGCCGCACAAGGAAACTGACATGCGATTGACTGCACTGCTGCCCCTGTCCCTGGCCCTGCTGGCCTCCCCTACCCTGCAGGCCGAAGAACTGCCCAAGGCAGTTCAGCAGCTGCAAGCCAAGGGCGCCGTGATCAAGGGCAGCTTCGATGCGCCCAACGGCCTGCGTGGTTATGCCGCCGAGTACCAGAACAACGCCCTGGCCCTGTACCTGACCCCCGACGGCAAGCACGTGCTGGTCGGCAGCCTGTTCGACGAACAGGGCAAGGACCTGAGCGCCGAGCCGCTGCAAAAGCTGGTCTACGCGCCGATGAGCAAAGAAATCTGGGCGAAAATGGAAAAGACCGCGTGGATCGCTGACGGCAAGGCCGATGCGCCGCGCAAGGTGTACCTGTTCAGCGACCCGAACTGCCCATACTGCAACATGTTCTGGGAACAGGCGCGGCCGTGGGTAGAGTCGGGCAAGGTGCAGCTGCGCCATATCATGGTCGGCATCATCCGCGAAGACAGCCCGGGCAAATCGGCGGCGCTGTTGGCAGCGAAAGATCCGGCCAAGGCCCTGCAACAGCATGAAAAGGCCGGCAAGGCCAGCACGCTGAAGCCCCTGGACCAGGTGCCGGCGACGGTACAGCAGAAGCTGGCGGCGAACATGGCCTTGATGGAAGAGATGGGACTGCAGGCGACTCCGGCCATTTTCTATCAGGATGAGCAAGGCAATCTGCAAAGCCAGCAAGGGGCACCCCGGCCCGAGATGCTTGGGAAGATTCTGGGCAAGCGATAGGCTTCACTTGAGTGTTGCGGTGGTGCCTAGATCGAGCGCCGTCCCGGCGGCGCCATTTCCGCCGCCCCACCGCTCAACCTCACCTGGGCCCCGAGCCGGCTGGTAAATCTAGCTGATCAATCTCACGGCCCGGCAGATCCATCCCGTGCAGGTCTAACTCAGCAACTTAAAACATCTAGAAACAATTATTCAGCGCCCGCTAATGTGAAACTTCGATTGCTCGGCCCCCTGATCAAAATCCCACCCCGCGCACAACTAAGAATATTCACACGTTCACTGCAGGGCTTTCGTACGCCAGAACCAGAAACCTCTTACACAAATAGAAGAAACACTAGAAACTGAAAATCATTATCAGATTTAAGTAAGATCCTTCTGAAGACCTTCCCCACGAAAACAGCTGTAAACCAAACGCCTCGATACCACTCCAAGCGCCTCCACCCCCATCGAAAGATTGACATTGAATACTTGAACGCCTAAACCTCCTGATGCCGCACCTGTCGAGCCATAACAAAAACAACGAGATGGAGCTATTCCCATGAGCTCAAAATCAACGCACTTTTATACGCAACATAGAAAAGTCATCGCCATTACAAGAATCCTGACCACTGAGCATTTAAGGGAGCCCACATCGCTCCTCTGGTCAGCGCTGGCCCCTTGCATACTCTTCATCATCACCAACCCGACGCATGCGGCCGCAACCTATACCGCTTCAGCCGCCTGGTTCTACTCATACATCTCTGCCACCCTCGCGTTCTTTGGATTCAGCTTTTACCTCATCGGCAGGAGGGAAAGTGGCTTTACCCGATCCTTCATCTACCAACACGGCGCGATCAAGCTATTCCTGACGGCCCACACACTCAGTTATTTATTACTGAGTTTGCTTTACGCCACACTATTCTATCTCTTGACCAAACCCCTACGAGGTCACTACTCACTTCCTGAATACCTCTATCTGATGGCATGTTTTTACACCAGCTACCTCATGTTCACCTGTCTCGGCCTGGGGATCGCTGCGCTGCCGATCAAATTCAGCACGGCCAGCACACTTTTTTCACTCTTGTCATTCCTCATGCTGGTTTCCGGATACACCGGCGCCACGCTGGGGCACGATGCTGCGCAGGCGCTAACGCTGATCAACCCGCTCTTTCTAAGCGCGCAGATCTTCCATGGCGAAATGCCCCTTCTCAACAGTTTCCTGATTGCACTCTCGGCCTCTGCAACCGCGACTTACCTGACCGGAAGGTATTTCAGAATCCAACCCATCTGGAGCCGATACTGATGGACATTTTAACTATCAACAACCTTCAATTCGGATACAGCGGAAATCCGCTACTGAACGACATTGAACTCACTATACAAGCGGGGGAACTGGTCGGCATTCTGGGCAACAACGGGGCCGGAAAGACAACCCTTTTCGACCTCATCTGTAAAATAAAGAAACCAGCAAAAGGCGCCATTTCCAATTTATCCAGGCGTCAGGCCTATTTGACGCAAATCCTTACACCGCCCCCATTGCTCCGCATGAACGAAGCGGGCAAGCTAATCACCAGCCTGACCCCCAATGCTTCTCCAGATCACACAGAGATTCTCTCGAAACTAGCCAAATGGTCCCCGTCACTGTCCAAGCGATATGCAGAAATCGCCAAGAAAAAAGCCGCCAATTGCAGCTACGGTGAAATTCGCAGCTACTTCACGCTGACCTTGTTGCTTTTAAACAGTGACTTGATCATTCTTGACGAGCCAACGGCTGGCGTAGACCCTGAATTTCGACATTATATATGGCTCGGTATAAAAAGCGCGTGCGCGGAAGGCGCGAGCGTGCTGATAGCTTCTCATTACACAGAGGAAATCACGAAAAATTGCCAGCGCTTTTATATGCTCGCAAACAAGCGACTGGAAGCGTTTGACAGTGGTGGACAGTTCATGGAACGCCACCATGCCAAATCACTGGATGAAGCCTTTATCAATGCCTCGATCTAGGTACCGTGGCCATTGAGAGGGGGCGCCAAGCGCCCCTGCCCATCACAGCCCCTCCAATTCCGCCATCAGGTCACTGAGCCGGTCGACCTTGTCATCATCCAGCGCACTGCCCTGCAGCCCCTGTACATACTCGGCCAACGCCTCCACCGTGCTGCACTCGAACATCGCCCGCAGCGGCACGTTCAGCTGTAGCTGCTTCTGCACCCGCGAAGCGATCTGCGTGGCCAGCAACGAATGGCCGCCCAACTCGAAGAAGTTGTCGTGTACCCCAACCCGCTCTGCCTTGAGCACATCGGCCCAGATACCCGCCAACAGGTCCTCCAGTTCGTTGCGTGGCGCCAGATAGGCCTGGCTGTGCTGGGCGCCGATGTCGATGGATGGCAGGGCCTTGCGGTCGAGCTTGCCGTTGGCATTGTGCGGCAAGCTGTCGAACCAGCCCCAGTGCAACGGCACCATGTACTCCGGCAACTCGGCACGCAGCCGTTGCTTGACCTGCTCCAGCATTGCGGCATCGGCACTGACGCCCTGATGCGCCACCAGGTAGCCAACCAGATGCTTGCCGTTCACGCCCTCCTGCACGCCCACGGCGGCATCGCGAATTTCCACCTGCTCATGCAACCGGGCCTCGATCTCGCCCAGTTCGATGCGATAGCCGCGAATCTTCACCTGGTGGTCGATGCGCCCGACATATTCCAGCACGCCGTCCGGGCGTTGCCGCGCCAGGTCGCCCGTGCGGTACAGACGTTCGCCCGGCGCCCCATAAGGGTGAGGGATGAACGCCAGCGCTGTGCGCACCGGGTCACCGACATAGCCACGACCCACGCCCGTGCCGGCCACGCACAACTCACCCACTGCCCCCAGCGGCACCAGCTTCTGGTCCTCGCCGAACAGGTACAGCCGGTTGTTATCGGTGGGCGTACCAATTGGCAGGTAGCTGCCTTGGGTCGAGGCGGCATCGACGCGGAAGAACGCCACGTCATCCGAGCACTCAGCCGGCCCATAGGCATTGACCAGGCCGATCTGCGGGTAGCGCTGCAGCCACTGCGCCGCCAGCTCCGGTGGCATGGCCTCGCCGGTCGGCAGCATCCAGCGCAGGCCGTCGAGGGCCTGGTGGTCGCTGGCCAGCATGCCCTGAATCAGGGACGGTACGCTCTCCAGCACGGTAATGCCGGTGGCCTGCACGTGCGCCAGCAGGCCATGCGGGTCGTGGGCGATGGCGTTAGGCACGATCTCTACCTGAGCGCCGAACAGCGGCGCAGCCAGGAACTGCCAGACCGAGATGTCGAAGCTTTGCGAGGCGGTCTGGGCAATCACGTCCTGCTCGCTCAGCGCCAGGTAAGGCACCTTGCTGAGCTGGTTGTTGAGCATGCCGCGCTGCTCGACCATCACCCCTTTCGGCAGGCCGGTCGAGCCTGAGGTGTAGATCACGTAGGCGAGGTTGTCCGGGCCACTGTGGATACCGGGGTTGTGGCTTGCGATCGGGTTGGCCTGGACGTCTTCCCAGACCAGCAGTTGCGGCCGCAGCGCAGCCTCCAGCTCACCCAGCAACTGCCGCCCCTGCTCGGCGCAGGCCGCGCTGCACACCAACACTGGCGTGCGGCTGAGCTGGATGATGCTTTGCAAGCGGGCTGCCGGCAAGCCAGGGTCCAGCGGCAGGTAACCAGCGCCGGCCTTGAAGCTGCCGACGATCATGCCCAGCAGCGGCAAGCCGCGTTCGGCCAGCAGTGCCACCGGCTGGTCCACCCCCACGCCCGCCGCGACCAGGGCATGGCCCAGGCGGTTGGCCGCCAGGTTCAAACCAGCGTAGTCGTAGGACGCGCCCAGGCAGCGGGCCACGGTACGTTGTGGATGCGCGGCAACTTGGGCTTCGAACTGGGCGACGTAGCTGTGCTCCAGCGGATAAGCCCGTTCGGTGCGGTTGCAGTCTTGCAACAGGAAACGTTGTTCTTCGGCACCGAGCAACGGCAGTTCGCCCACTTCGCCGTCAAAACCCTGCACCAGCGCCAACAGCAGGCGCTTGAACTCGGCCAGCAGGCGCTCGACAGTCGGGTAATCGAAGTAACGCTGGTCAAACGACAGGTGCAGGCCCAGGTCATCACCGGGGTAACACACCGCCGTCAGCGGGAAGTTGGTGTGGGTACGGCCCGAGTCGGAACTGGCGTTCAGGTGCTGGGCGTGATCGAGCACGGCGGTTTCAACCGGCGCATTCTCGAACACGAACAGGCTGTCGAACAGCGGCTGGCCCTTGGGCAGCTCGCTGCACGCCTGGATCGCCACCAGCGGCAAGTATTCGTACTCGCGCAGTTCCATGTTGCTTTGCAGCAGGCCCTGCAGCCACTGGCGTACGCTGCAACGCTCACCAGCGATGGGCAACTGCACGCGCAGGGCCACGCTGTTGATGAACAGGCCAACAGTGCGCTGCATCTGCGGCATGCTCACCGGGCGCCCGGCCACGGTCACGCCAAAGGCCACGTCGCGGTCGCCGCTGTAGCGCGCCAGCACCAGGGCCCAGGCCGCCTGGGCGAAGGTGTTGACGGTGAGCTGGTGGGCCTGGGCCAATTCACGCAGACGCACGCCGTCGCTGGCTTCCAGCCGGGTATAGCAGTCGCCGACGACCATGCCGCTGCCGGCGTGGTCATGGCGCAATGGGCGGTCGCTGGGGATCGCAGTGGCACGCTCGAAGCCGGCCAGGTTGGCCTGCCACCAGGCGCGCGCGTCGTCCAGGCCTTGGTGTTGCAGCCAGCCAATGTAGTCGCGATAACGCGGCGGTACCGGCAGTTGCGCCTGGCGGCCTTCGCCGAGGGCTTGGTAGACCTCGAAGAAGTCGTTCATCAGCAGCGAGCGGCACCAGGCATCGATGAGGATGTGGTGGTTGCTCATCATGAACCAGTAGCGCTCGTCAGCCACGCGCACCAGGCGCAGGTGGAACGGTGCCTCACGGAGCAAGGCGAAACCGGCCTCGCGCTCCTCCTTGTGCAGGGCCTGAAGACGCTGCTCCTGGGCATCGTCAGCAAGGCCACGCCAGTCCTGGTAGTCGACCGCCAGGTTGCCCGGCTTGTGGATGATCTGCAGCATCGCCTCGCCACTGTTCCAGCTGAACGAGGCGCGCAACGCTTCGTGGCGCGCCACCACCGCCTGCCAGGCTTGGGCGAAACGCTCGGGGTCGAGCGGGCTGTTGATGCGGTAGCGGTCCTGCATGTAGTACAGGCCAGTGCCCGGTTCCAGCAGGGTGTGCAGCAGCATCCCCTCCTGCATCGGCGTCAGCGGGTAGACATCCTCGATCTGCGCGGCCGGGACCGGCAGTGCGTCGATCTGCTCCTGGCTCAGGTGTGCCAGCGGGAAGTCCGACGGGGTGAAGCTGCCGTTGCCTTCGGTCAGGCAGTGCGCAACCAGTGCCAGCAGCTCCTGCCGGTAGGCCTCAGCCAGGTTGGCGATGGTGTGCTCGTCATAGCGCTCGGCACTGAAGGTCCAGCGCAGTTGCAGGGCACCGCCATACACCTGGCCATCGACACTCAGCCAGTTGGGCAGTGGCGCATCGAGGTCATGGGCCAGGCCGGCCGGTTCATCCAGCGGCTGGAACAGCGCCGCGCTGTCGAACTGCTGGTCGAACTGGCCCAGGTAGTTGAAGGTGATGCGCGCTTGCGGCAAGGCGGCCATCTGCTCGCGCCCGGCATCGTCGGCAAGGTAGCGCAGCACGCCGTAACCCAGCCCTTTGTGCGGCACCTGGCGCAGTTGCTCCTTGATCCGCTTGATCGAGCCGGCCCGCGCCGCATCGTCTTCGCCTGGGTGCGGGCGCAGGCTCAGCGGATAGGCGTTGGTGAACCAGCCGACGCTGCGGGTCAGGTCCATGTCTTCGAACAACCCGTCGCGGCCATGGCCTTCCAGTTGCACCAGCACTGCTTCGTCCCCGCTCCAGCGGCACAGGGCGCGCGCCAACGCGGTCAGCAGCAGGTCGTTGACCTGGGTGTGGTAGGCCGCCGGCGCCTGTTGCAGCAACTGCCGGGTCTGCTCCACGTCCAGGCCGATGGCCAAGGTCTGGGCGTGGCGGTGAAGGTTGCCGCCCTGCGGGTGATCGCACGGCAATTCGCGGCGCACACCGCCCAGTTGCCCTTGCCACCACGCCAGCTCGTCGCGCAGCGAATCGCTGCCAGCATAGCTGGCCAGCCGTGCGGCCCAGTCGCTCATGGCATGGGTCTTGGCTGGCAGCGGCTGACCGCGATAAAGCGCCTGCAGGTCTTCCAGCAGCACCCTCCAGGACACGCCATCGACCACCAGGTGATGGATCGCCAGCAACAGGCGCCGGCTCCCTTGGCCGTCGCGCACCAGCAAGGCGCGCAGCAGCGGCCCCTGCTCCAGGTCGAGGCTGCGCTGCACGTCGGTGTAGAGCGGTTGGCAATCAGCGAAGTCAGCGACGGTAGCGGTCCACAGCAGCTGCTCGGCGGCAGGCTGGGCGTACCGGGCCTGGCGACGCCCACTCGCCTCGCTGAAACGCAGCCTCAGGCTGTCGTGGTGCTGCACCAGCGCCGCCAAGGCCTGCTCCAGCACTGTTGCATCCAGCGGCTGGCGCGCCTCCAGCAATACAGCCTGGTTCCAGTGCTGCGGCTGCGCCACTTCACTGTCGAAGAACCAGTGCTGGATCGGTGTCAGGCCGACCTGGCCCTGGCGCAGGCCTTGGTCGATGCTGCTGGCGGTTTCGCCCTGCTGCACGATCGCCGCCAAGGTCTGTACAGTCTGGTGCTGGAACAAGTCGCGCGGGGTGAACTGCAACCCAGCCTGACGGGCCCGGCTGACCACCTGGATCGACAGGATCGAGTCACCGCCGAGTTCAAAGAAGTTGTCCTGCACGCCGACCCGGGCAACGTTGAGCACATCGCGCCAAATCTGCGCCAGTTGCGCTTCCACCTCATTGCCTGGGGCTTGGTATTGCTGGCGCGCCTGATCCAGGTCCGGCGGCGGCAGGGCGCGGCGGTCGAGCTTGCCATTGCCCATCAGCGGCAGGCTGCCGAGCAACACCAGGTGCGCAGGCACCATGTAGTCCGGCAGGTGCTGGCGGGCATCGGCTTTCACCGCTTCGCGCAACAGGCTTTGCGCCGCGGCACTGGCTGCGGCCTGCTTGCACACCAGGTAGCCCACCAATTGTTTGCCGCCCGGCAAATCCAGGGCAAGCACCACGGCTTCGTCGACATCGGCATGTGCCTGCAGGCGGCTCTCGATTTCGCCCAGTTCGATGCGGAAGCCGCGAATCTTCACCTGCTGGTCGGCACGGCCAACGTACTCGACAAGGCCATCAGTGCCCAGCCGCACCAGGTCGCCGGTGCGGTACAGCCGCCCGCCTTCGCTGCTGAACGGGTCGGCGACGAAACGCTCGGCGCTGAGGCCCGGGCGGTCATGATAGCCCTGGGCCAGGCCCGCACCGCCGACATACAACTCGCCGATCCCGCCTTGTGGCAGCAGGGCGAGGTCTTCATCGAGGATATACGCCGTGCGGCTACCGATGACGCGGCCGATCGGGACGCTGCCGAGCTCCGTCGGTAGCACCTCGGGTGCCAGGCACGCCAGCGGCATGACCACGGTTTCGGTCGGGCCGTAGGCATTGAAGAACTGCTGCGGCGCAAATGCCTGACGGATACGCTGCAGGTGCTCGCCGGTCAGCGCCTCGCCACCAGTGATCACCAGGCGCACCGGCAGTTGTTCGCCCTGCCCGCCCAGGTACTGGGCCAACTGGCTGCCGTAGCTCGGCGTAAAGCCAAGGATACTCACCTGCTGCTCACGCACCAGTTGGCAGATTTCCTCGGCGCCCCACTGGCCTTGGGCACGCAGCACCACCCGGGCACCACACAGCAGCGGCACCCACAGTCGCTCGCTGGCAGCGTCGAAGTTGATGGAATAGAAGTGCAGCTCGCAGTCATCGCTGCGCATGCCGAACGCGTCGATCACCGCCTGGCAGTGCATGGCGAATTCGCCATGGCTGACCACCACCCCCTTGGGCTTGCCGGTGGAGCCGGAAGTGTAGATGAGGTAAGCCTGGTGCTGCGGCAGGTTCAGGTTATCCAGCGGCGCATCGCTGTAGGCCGACAGGCTGGCGGCGTCATCCTCCAGGCTCCAGCGCGCCACGCCCTCAGGCAGTTCACCCAGGGTTTGCAGCAGTTCCCGCTGGCTCAGCAGCAGGCCGATGCGGCTGTCTTCGATCATGTAGCGCAGGCGGTCGAGCGGGTATTCAGGATCGAGCGGCACGTAGGCGCCACCAGCCTTGAGGATGGCCAACAGGCCGACGACCATTTCCAGCGACCGCTCCAGCGCCAGGCCCACCCGTACCTGCGGGCCGACACCCCGTTCACGCAAGGCACGCGCCAGGCGGTTGGCCTGCTGGTCGAGCTCGGCGTAGGTCAGGTGCTGGCCGGCGAAGGTCAGCACACCCGCCTGCGGCGTGCTTGCGGCCTGGGCGGCGAACAGACCGTGGAGGGTCTGGCCGAGGTCGAAATCGTGTTCGCCCTGCAATTGGCCGACCAGCGCCTGTTGCTCGGCACGGCTCAACATTGGCAGTTCGCACAGACGGTGTTGCGGGTTGTCGAGCAAGCCGATCAGCAGCTGTTGCCAGTGCTCGGCCATGCGTGCGATACGCGGCTCGTCGAACAGATCGCGGCTGTAGGTAAAGCAGCAGCCCAGGCGGCCGTCCAGGTCGGTCACTTCAAGGTACAGGTCGAACTTGGTGGCGCTGGCATCGTTGACCAGGTAATCCACCTGCATGCCGGCCAGCGTGCGGCTTTGCTGGAAGGCCCAGCGCTGCACGTTGCACATCACTTGGAACAGCGGGTTGTAGGCACTGCTGCGTGGCGGCTGCAGGGCCTCTACCAACTGGTCGAACGGCAGGTCCTGATGCGACTGGCCTTCAATGGCAACCTCACGCAGCTGCTCCAGCAGTTCACTGGCGGTCATCTGCCCGTCCAGCTCGCAACGCAGCACCTGGGTGTTGAGGAAGGCACCGATCAGGCCTTCGCTCTCCGGGCGGATGCGGTTGGCCACCGGCGCGCCGATGCGCAGGTCGCGCTGGCCGCTGTAGCGGTGCAGCAAGGCAGCCAGGGTGGCGGTCATGGTCATGAACAGGGTCAAGCCACGCTGGCTGTTGAACGCGTGCACGCGAGCGACCAGCGCCGGGTCGAGCTCAAAGCGATACAACTCGCCACGGTGGCTCTGCACGGCCGGGCGCGGGCGGTCTGCGGGCAACGCCAACACCGGGTGCTCATCACCCAGGCGGTCCTTCCAATAGGCCAGCTGGCGGGCGCCCTCGCCACTTTCCAGCCATTGCCGCTGCCACACGCTGTAGTCCAGGTATTGCACCGGCAGTGGCGCCAGTGGCGACTCGCGGTCATCGACGAAAGCCTCGTACAGCTCGCCCAGCTCGCGGGCGAAGATGTCCATGGCCCAACCTTCGGTGACGATGTGGTGCAGGGTGAGGACAAAGAAGTGCTCGCGCTCCTCGGCCTTGACCAGGCAGGCGCGCAGCAACGGCCCGCGCTCCAGGTCGAACGGCTGGTGCGCCTGATCGTCGGCCAGTTGTTGCAGGCGTTGCTGGCGGGCATCGGCAGGCATCGCGCTGAAGTCCTGCCAGTCGAGGTGCAGGCCGCCGTCCTCGGCTACGCACTGGTAAGGCACCCCGTCGATGCTGGGGAAGGTGGTACGCAGGGTTTCGTGGCGGACGATCAGCGCCTGCAACGCACGCTCGAAAGCGTCCACATGCAAGGCGCCGCGCAGGCGCGCCATGCCACCGACGTTGTACGCCGGGCTGTCCGGCTCCATTTGCCAGAGGAACCACATGCGCTGCTGCGAGTACGACAGCGGCACCGCCTGGCGGCGGTCGACGCGGGCGATTTCACCCTGCAGGTTACGCTCACCCGCAGCGTGAATACGCGCAATCTCGGCACAGAAAGCGCCGAGTTCGCTGGCTTCGAACAGCGCCTTGAGCGGCAGTTCGACGTCGCAGGCCAGGCGCGTGCGGGAGACGATCTGGGTGGCCAGTAGCGAGTGGCCGCCGAGGGCGAAGAAGTCGTCCTGCAAGCCGACCCGCGGCAGGTTCAGCACTTCGCGCCATATCGCAGCCACTTGCTGTTGCAGTCCGCTTTGCGGTTCGACGTGTTCACGCTGCTGCCACACCGGGGCCGGAAGCGCCTTGCGGTCGACCTTGCCGCTGGGGCCCAGTGGCATCTGCGCCAGCGGGATGAGTTGGGCCGGCACCATGTATGCCGGCAGTTGCCCAGTCAACACCGCCAACAGCGCTTCAGGCTGGGCAGTACCGCTGTAATAGCCGACCAGCTGCGCGCCAACGGCGTCCTTGTGGATCAGCACCAACGCCTGCTCGACCCCCGCCTGCGCCAGCAGGCAGGCCTGGACCTCTTCGGGTTCGACGCGAAAACCCCGCACTTTTACCTGTTGGTCGAGGCGGCCGAGGTACTCCAGCGCCTCCAGCTGCACCAGCCATCGGGCGCGGTCACCACTGCGGTACAGGCGTTCGCCATTGCCATCGGCCTGCGGCACGAAGCGCTCGGCGGTAAGGCCCGGGCGCCCCAGATAACCGCGGGCCAGGCCCGCTCCGCCAAGGTACAACTCACCCGCCACGCCGGGCGCAGTCAGTTCAAGCTCGTCGTCCAGCACTCGGCACAACACATTGCCCAGCGGGCGGCCAATCGGCGAGCGTTCACCATCCCCCGCCTGGCAGTGCCAGTGGGTAACGTTGATGGCGGTTTCGGTCGGGCCGTAACGGTTGTGCAGTTGCACCTGCGGCAGCAGCTGCAGCACCTGATCACGCAGTGCGGCAGGCAAGGCTTCGCCACCCGAGAACAACCGGCGCAGGCTGCTGCAGGCAGCCACTTTCGGCTCCTGGACAAACATCTGCAACAGCGGCGGCACGAAGTGCAGCGTGGTCACGCCATGGGTTTGCACCAGTTCGGCGATGCGCTGCGGGTCACGGTGTTCGCCTGGGCCAGCGAGCACCAGCTTGCAACCCGTGATCAATGGCCAGAAGCACTCCCACACCGAAACGTCGAAACTGATCGGCGCCTTCTGCATCAACACGTCGCTGTCAGCCAGCGCGTAAGTCGCCTGCATCCACTGCAAACGCTCGGCCAGCGCCGCGTGGGTGTTGCCCACGCCCTTTGGCTGGCCGGTAGAGCCGGAGGTATAGATCACGTAGGCCAGGTTGTCCCCGTGCAAGTGCAAACCGGGGGCATGGCTGGGCCAGCTGTCCAAGTGCAGCTGGTCCAGCGCGATGGCGCTGACACCGTCAACCTGCGGCAGCTGGCCCAGCAGGTTGCTGTGGCTCAGCAGCAGGCCGGCATTGCAGTCGGTGAGCATGTAGGCGAGGCGTTCGGCCGGGTAATCGACGTCCAGCGGCACATAGGCGCCACCCGCCTTTAGAATGGCCAGCAGGCCAACCAGCAACTGCGGCGAGCGCTCGATGGCAATCGCCACGCAGGTATCAGGCCCTACCCCCTTGTCGCGCAGGTAGTGGGCCAAGCGGTTGGCCTGCTGGTGCAGCCCGGTGTAATCCAGGCTGCCCCCCTCCCATACCAGGGCGGTGCGCTGCGGGGTCAGGCGTGCCTGCTCGTTCAGCTGCTCGACCAGAAGCTGCCCCGGCGCAGGGGCCGTTGCCTGGCCCCACCCCAACAGCTGGGCACGGCCAGGCTCGTCGAGCAACTGCACTTCGCCCAACGCCCGCTGGGGTGCTGCGCACACCTGCTCCAGCAGCGCCAGCAAATGACCGGCCAGCCGTTTGATGGTGCTGGCGTCGAACAATTCGGCGGCATAGTCGAAGGCCAGGCTCAGGCGGCCCAGGTGGTCTTCTTCACTGTGCAGCTGCAAGTCGAACTTGGCTTCGCGGCTGTGCCACGGCAGCTCCTCGGCCAGCAGCCCCGGCAGGCGCCGCAGCGCTGACAGGTCGCGCTGCTGGTGGTTGAACATGACCTGGAACAGGCCCTGTTCGCGGGCCTCGGGCAGGGCTTCGACCAGTTGTTCGAACGGCAGGTCCTGGTGGGCCTGAGCCTGCAGCGTGGCCTGGCGCACTTGGGCCAGCAAGTGGTCGAACGGCAGCCGGCCATCGAGCTGCGCGCGCAGTACTTGGGTGTTGATGAAGAAACCGACCATGCCCTGGGTTTCCTGGCGCGGGCGGTTGGCGTTGGGCACGCCGACGCGGATGTCCGCCTGGCCGCTGTATCGCTGCAGCAGCGCCTGCCAGCCGGCCAGCAGGACCATGAACAAACTGGCCTGCTGTTCGCGAGCCAGGCCCTTGAGAGCATCGGTGAGCTTGGCTGGCACCTTCATAGTCAACCGTGCCGCGCTGTGTTCGCGCTGGTTGGCGCGTGGGTGGTCGGTACACAGGTCGAGCACCGGCAACTCGTCACCCAGGTGGGCTTTCCAGTAGTGCAGCTGGCGCTCGGCCTCACCCTCGGCCAGCCATTGGCGCTGCCAGTTGCCATAGTCGGCATAACCCAGGGTCAGCGGCGCCAGGTTGGCCTCCAGCCCCTGACAATGGGCAGCGTACAGTTTGGCGAACTCATCGAGCAGGATGTTCAGCGACCAGCCGTCGGCAACGATGTGGTGCAAGGTCACCCACAGTTGATGATCTTCGTCATCCAGGCGGGCCAGCGTCACCCGCAGCAATGGGCCTTGGGTCAGGTCGAAAGGCTGGCGAGCCTCGGCTTCACGCTGGGCTGTAACCTCTTCGCAGGGTTGCCCTTCGAGGTCCAGCCGTGACAGGACGAACGGCTGCGGTGGCAAGACTAATTGCAACGCCTGGCCGCCCTCTTCACTGAACACGGTACGCAGCGATTCATGGCGCGCCACCAGTGCCTGGAACGCCGCTTCAAGGGCACGTTCATCCAGTTCGCCACGCAGGTGCAGGCCGGCCGGAATGTTGTAGGCCGCCGATTGCGGTTGCAGCTGCCACAGCAGCCACAAGCGGTTTTGCGCCAGCGACTGAGGCAGTGCCTGGTTGCGCGCCAGGTTGGCGATGGCTGGCGCCTGTTGATTGCCTTCGGCGATTATTGCGGCCACGGCCTGGCGGTAGTCGGCCAGCACTGGCGCTTCGAACAAGGTGCGCAGGTTCAGCGGGGTGCCCAGTTCATCGCTCAGGCGCGCAGTGGCCTGGGTCGCGGCGATGGAGTTGCCGCCCAGCAGCAGGAAGTGGTCGTCTGCCGCCACCGTCGGCACCTTGAGCACATCACGCCAAACGGCAGCGATGCGTGCCTGCAATTCATCACCCGTTGCATCAGCGGCAACCGCCTCGCTCAATTCAGGGAACCGGGCGTAGCAATCCAGGCTGCCATCGTCCATGCGCAGGCGACAAGCCGAACGCTGCAGCTTGCCGCTGGAGGTTTTCGGCAGCGCACCGGGGTTCAGCAGCAGGACCACCGCCGGCGCCTGGCGGCAGGCGTCGGCGATCACCTGGCGCAGGGTCTTGATCAGCGCCTGGGGTTCGAGTGCCTTCTGCACGTTGCGGCTGATTTCCACCGCTACGCCGATGCCCTCCTCGCCCAGGTGCTCAACGGCAAACACGGCCACCCGACCTTTGCGCAGCACGTCGACTTCACGCTCGAGGGTTTTTTCCAGGTCCTGCGGGTACAGGTTCTGCCCGCGCACGATCAGCATGTCTTTCAAGCGCCCGGTGACGAACACTTCACCGTTGCGCATGAAGCCCAGGTCGCCGGTACGCAGCCAGGTCTGGCCGTCCATTTCGACAAAGGTACGGGCGCTGGCTTCGGGGTTGCGCCAGTAACCCAGGGCAATACTCGGGCCACCCGCCCAGATTTCGCCAACCTGGTTGTCACCCAGCACTTGCAGTTGCTGCGGCTCGACAATGCGTACCGCATGCCCCGGCTGCGGGTAGCCGCAACTCATCAGCACGCTGCCCGCGCCCGGCTCGGCGCGGTTGGCGGCGAAGGCCGCGGCGTCCAGCTCCAGCGCCGCGATGCCCTGGCCACGGCGGCTGCCGCTGACAAACAGGGTGGCTTCTGCCAGGCCATAGCTGGCAAAGAAGCTTTGCCGGTCGAAGCCGCAGGCCTGAAACTTGTCGGCGAAGGTCGCCAGGCTGTCCTGGCGAATGGGCTCGGAGCCCGAATACGCTACACGCCAGCGGCTCAGGTCGAGCCCTGCCAGCGAAGCCTCGCTGACCCGCTCGCTGCACAGGCGGTAGGCAAAGTCGGGGCCCCCGCTGATGGTGCCGCCGTATTCGCTGATGGCCTGTAACCAGCGCAACGGCCGGGCGAGGAAGTAACCCGGCGACATCAGCACGCAGGGCACACCGCTGAAGATTGGCTGCAACAGGCCGCCGATCAGGCCCATGTCGTGATACAGCGGCAGCCAGCTGACGATCACATCATCGGGGTTGAGGTCGATGCCAAAGCCTTGGCGGATCAGCTGCTCGTTGGCCACCAGGTTGCCATGGCTGACCTGCACGCCCTTGGGCAGCGCAGTGGAACCCGAGGTGTACTGCAGGAAGGCAATATCATCACCCTTGAGTGCAGGTGCTTGCCAGCTTGCGGCCAGCGCCGGGTCCAGGCCGTCCACTGCCAGCAGCTCGGGCGCATCATCTGCCGCAAGCGCCTCCAGGCCTTGCAGGCTGTCGTGCAGCGCCGCCACCGTCAGCAGCAGGCGCGGCTCGGCGTCGGCGATGATCGACAGCAAGCGTTCCTGGTGGTGCTGCCGCGCGGATTCCGGCGGGTAGGCCGGCACTGCAATCACACCCGCGTACAGGCAACCGAAGAAGGCCGCCACGTAGTCCGGCCCACTGGGGAACAGCAGCACGGCTCGATCACCGAAGCCGGCGCGCGCCTGCAAGGCGGCGGCGATGGCACGGGCACGCTGGTCGAGGTCCCAGTAGCTGAGCACGGCCTGCTCGCCGGGGGCGTCGGCGAGAAAGCGCAGGGCAATCCTGTCCGGGGTCTGCGCGGCGCGTTGCGCCAGGGCCTGGACCAGCGAGAGCGGGAGTTCGAAGGCGTCCGTCATGGGGTGTTCCTGCCAGTGTCTGTTGGGGCGAGCCGGCTGCGCCGCAAACACGGGCGGGCAGCGTTGGGCGGCCGAGGATGTACACAGGGGAACGGATGGGCGGGGGTAGAAATTAAAGCGATTGCGCAGGGGCAGACAGGCCAAGGGGTGAACTGTTTCACATAGCGGGCTTAGAACTGAAAGATACAGATACTAATTTCGTTTCGTATTTGACAATCATTATCATTATGAATAGCTTGTCGCACGTCGTAGGAAGCTTCCCAGCCTGGGGTGCCTCCTCTCCCCTCTGTGACAAGGTGATTTCCATGGCGGAACAACTATCCACAAGTAAGTGCGATTCACCATTACTGCAGGCCTTTGTCGACAACCGCAGCATCCTGGTCAAGATCGCCGCGCGCATTACCGGCTGCCGCTCGCGCGCCGAGGATGTGGTGCAGGACGCATTCTTCCGGCTCGGTGCCGCCCCACAAATCACGTCGTCGTTCAAGGCGCAGCTAAGCTACCTGTTCCAGATCGTGCGCAACCTGGCGATCGACCACTACCGCAAGCAGGCCATGGAGCTGAAGTACTCCGGCAGCGAAGAGGAAGGCCTGAATGTGGTGATCCAGAACGCCTCGCCGGAAGCCACCCATATCAACCTTGCCGCGCTGGACGACATTGCCGAGGCGCTGAACGAGCTGCCGCAGCGCACCCGCTATGCCTTCGAGATGTACCGCCTGCATGGCGTACCGCAGAAGGACATTGCCAAGGAGCTGGGGGTATCGCCGACCTTGGTCAACTTCATGATTCGCGACGCCCTGGTGCATTGCCGCAAGACCACCAACCGGCAGGCCTGAGTCATTCCTCAAGCGCCCTGGGCGCGCTGACGGTGATGCGGTATGGCTCGAAGATCCGCGCCAGCTCGCCGTTGTCGCGCAGCCCGCGTAGCAGTTCGGCGAACGATTGCTCGCCGATGGGGCTGCCGGGCCGCAACAAGGCGTAATGGTGATAGACCTGATCGATGCGCCGTGAAGGCACCAGTTGCGCCTGGCTGGCCGGGTTGCGCGCCAGAAAGTCACTGAGGTAGGAACGCGTGACCAACGCGATGTCGGCACGCCCTGCCTGCACCATCAGCAGGTTGCTGTCGTGGGAATAGGTCAGCGTAGCGCGGTAGGCCTTGCGCAAGTAGGCCGGGTCCGAGTTGAAACCGGCGAACGCGTAATGGTAGCCGTTGAACAGCGCCAGGCGCTTGCCGTTCAGGTCATCGAAGTAATGCGGGTCCCGCCCATTGGCTTTGCGCGCGACAAACACCTCAGCGTCCTCCAGGCCCATGTCCACGCTCTGATGTGGGATCTGTTCCCAGCCCCATTGCGGGTTCTCGAAGATGGCCATGTCGGTACGGCCCTGCTGGAAGTCACCAAACCGGCGCTGGATGGACGTGGGTACCAGGACGAAATGGTAGCGCTGTTGTGCGCGGTTGAGTGCGTCGACCAGTTGCGGCAGCAGGCCGGTATCGGCGCCTTGCTCGGGGCGCACTGTATACGGCGGGAAATGCGCCGCACCAATCTTCACTTCAACGCCATCTGCGGCCCATGCCGGTGCCGCCAAGCAGCACACGGCCAGCAGCATCAGAGTGGACAAGGCCTTTAGGCCGGGCGCTGGAGTCAAGACGGACACTCATCACGGTTCATGCCTGGGTCCGCCTAAGCTAGGCGTTTTCCGGGTACGGCACAACTGCTGGTGCCTGCTCTTTTTGCCAAAGCAGGCGGCAAAATGCCATAGGGTGCCGGATGCGCTGAGTTTGGCTACGCTCTAGCTGGGTTTGCAAGGGAGCCTGGTATGGGCCACTGGTTGGTGATCGACCTGGAAGCCACCACCGACGAGGGTGGATGGCCGGTCGCAGAGATGGAAGTCATTGAAATCGGCGCGAGCCTGGTCACCCGCGAAGGCCGTGAGGTTGACCATTTCCAGTGTTTCGTGCGGCCACGGCGGCGTCCGCAACTGACCACGTTCTGCCGCGCGCTGACCCACATCGGCCAGGCCGAGGTGGACAGCGCCCGGCCGTTTCGCGAAGCGTGGGCAGGGTTCGAAAGCTGGCTTGGACAGCATCGTGAGCAATTGCAGGCGTGGGTCAGCTGGGGCGACTACGACCGCCAGCAGCTGCACCAGGAATGGCAGCAGCACGGGCTCGACAGCCTGCTGCGCACACTGCCGCACATCAACCTCAAGCAACGCTTTGCCAAGGCCCGTCACCTGCAGCGCCCCGCCGGCCTGAACAGTGCCCTGCAACTGGCCGGCATGCACTTTTGCGGGCAACAGCATCGCGCCCTGGAGGACGCTCGCAACACGGCCCGGCTGTTGCCGCTGAGCCTGCCCGCCGAAGGGCCCTGAAAGCAGATGACGGGGATTGTGGGCTTGGGCATACTGGCCAGCCCTTTTTTCCATCACCCCTTTTCAGGAGTCGCCCATGTTCCAGGTCAACGAGTACTTCAACGGCACCGTCAAGTCGATCGCATTCGCGGGCGAAGAAGGCCCCGCCACTGTCGGCGTAATGGCCCCGGGCGAATACGAGTTCGGCACCGCCAAGCGTGAAATCATGCACGTGGTGTCGGGTGCGTTGATCGTGAAACTGCCAGGTAGCGACAACTGGGAAACCTTCAATGCCGGTGACAAGTTCAATGTGCCGGCGGACAGCAAGTTCCAGCTGCAGGTGAAGGTAGATACCGCTTACCTGTGCGAGTACCGCGACTAAGCGTCAGCCTGTGCCGGCCTCTTCGCGGGTGAACCCGCTCCCACAGGTGCATCACCGTCTTCGGAAACGGTGACCTTCTTGGGGGAGCGGGTTTACCCGCGAAGGGTCCAGCACTAATCCTTCAGGAACTCAGCAACGCGCTCAGCCGCCGCCTGCAAATGCTGCTCATGGCTGAACCCCGAGGCCTTCAACGGCTTCAGGTCATGGTCCCCCGCCACTAGCCAGCTCACCTCGATCGCTGGCGACAACGCATAGCCCGCCACTGCTTCGCGGTTACCCAGCGCATCGCGCTCGCCCTGCACGATCAATGTCGGCGTCTTCAACTCCGCCAGGTGCTCGACCCGCGGCTTCTCCGGCTTGCCCACCGCATAGAACGGATACCCCAGGCACACCAGCGCATCCGCGCCCAGCTCGTCAGCCAGCAGGCTGGCCATGCGCCCCCCCATCGACTTGCCACCCACGGCCAGCTTGCCCGTGACCAAAGGTCGCACCTGCCGGTACACCTCGCGCCAGCATTCCAGCAACACCTTCTGCGGGTTCGGCGGCCGCTTGCCACCGCCAACCCGGCGCTCGGCCATGTACGGGAACTCGAAGCGCACCACCGCCACCCCAAGTGCCGCAAGCCTTTGCGCCATTTCGTCCATGAACCCGCTGTCCATCGGCGCACCGGCGCCATGGGCCAGGATCAGGCAGCCCTTGTAGCCGTCCTTACTTTCATCCTGCGCAAGATCGCAGCGCAAGCCTGGGACATTTGCGACCTTCGCCCATTGATCCCCGTCAATACCGGCACTTTGCCCATTAATCATGCTTGCCTCGCTGTAAAGCCTGCCAAATAACCGTGGATGGGAACCCATACATGAACACAACCAGCAGTACCGCCTATAACTACAAGGTGGTCCGCCAATTCGCCATCATGACGGTGGTGTGGGGAATCGTCGGGATGGGGCTCGGCGTCTTCATCGCCGCCCAGCTCGCCTGGCCGTCCCTCAACTTCGACCTCCCCTGGACCAGCTTCGGCCGCCTGCGCCCCCTGCATACCAATGCGGTGATCTTCGCTTTCGGCGGCTGCGCGCTGTTTGCCACCTCCTATTATTCGGTGCAACGCACCTGCCAGACCACCCTGTTCGCACCCGGCCTGGCCGCGTTCACCTTCTGGGGCTGGCAACTGGTGATCCTGCTGGCGGCCATCACCCTGCCACTGGGCTACACCAGTTCCAAGGAATACGCCGAACTGGAATGGCCGATCGACATTCTGATCACCATTGTCTGGGTGTGCTACGCCATCGTGTTCTTCGGCACGCTGATGAAGCGCAACACCAAGCATATCTACGTGGGCAACTGGTTCTTCGGCGGGTTCATCCTCACCGTGGCGATGCTGCACATCGTCAACAACCTGGAGCTGCCGGTCAGCCTGACCAAGTCGTACTCGGTCTATGCCGGCGCCACCGACGCCATGGTGCAGTGGTGGTACGGCCACAACGCGGTAGGCTTCTTCCTGACCGCAGGCTTTCTGGGGATGATGTACTACTACGTGCCCAAGCAGGCCGAACGCCCGGTGTATTCCTATCGCCTGTCGATCGTGCACTTCTGGGCGCTGATCACCCTGTACATCTGGGCCGGCCCGCACCACCTGCACTACACCGCACTGCCTGACTGGGCGCAGTCGCTGGGCATGGTGATGTCGATCATCCTGCTGGCGCCAAGCTGGGGCGGCATGATCAACGGCATGATGACCCTGTCCGGTGCCTGGCACAAATTGCGCAGCGACCCGATCCTGCGTTTCCTGGTGGTATCGCTGGCGTTCTACGGCATGTCCACCTTCGAAGGCCCGATGATGGCCATCAAGACCGTCAACGCGCTGTCCCACTACACCGACTGGACCATCGGCCACGTTCACGCCGGCGCCCTGGGCTGGGTGGCGATGATCTCGATCGGCGCGTTGTACCACACCATCCCGAAAGTGTTCGGCAAGGAGCGCATGTACAGCATCGGCCTGATCAACGCGCACTTCTGGCTGGCCACTATCGGCACTGTGCTGTACATCGCCTCGATGTGGGTCAACGGCATCGCCCAGGGCCTGATGTGGCGCGCGGTGAACAGCGACGGCACCCTCACCTACTCGTTCGTGGAAACCCTGGTAGCCAGCCACCCAGGCTTCATCGTGCGCTTCGTCGGTGGTGCGATCTTCCTTAGCGGCATGTTCCTGATGGCCTGGAACACCTGGCGCACCGTGCGTTCGCCAGCACTTGATGTCGCCCCTGCGAACGCCCAGCTGGCTTGAGGAGAACCCCCCGATGAAACATGAAGTCATCGAGAAAAACGTCGGCCTGCTGGCCTTGCTGATGGTGTTCGCCGTCAGTATCGGCGGCCTGACCCAGATCGTCCCGCTGTTCTTCCAGGACGTCACCAACAAGCCGGTCGAAGGCATGAAACCCTACACCGCGCTGCAGCTGGAAGGCCGCGATATCTACATCCGCGAAGGCTGCGTGGGCTGCCACTCGCAGATGATCCGCCCGTTCCGCGCCGAAACCGAGCGCTACGGCCACTATTCG
>NZ_SSOE01000050.1:0-5996 GCF_029871175.1 Pseudomonas sp. BN607 | reverse complement strand
GTAGGCCTGCTGCAGGGCGCTGTTGTCGGGCTTGGGCAACGCCTTGCGGTCGAGCTTGCCGTTGGCCGTCACCGGCCAGGCCTGCACCTGCAGGATGTGCGTCGGCACCATGTAGTCCGGCAGGCTGCCCTTGAGCTGTTCGCGAAGGCTGTCACGCAGTTCGGCGGCGTCCACTGCCATGCCCTGCTCTTCGGCCAGTACGTAGGCCACCAGCTGCTGGCCATGGCCGCTGTCCTGGGCCAGCACCACCGCCTCGCGCACCTGCGGGTGCTCCAGCACCCGTGCCTCGATTTCACCCAGTTCGATACGCAGCCCGCGCACCTTCACCTGATGGTCGATGCGCCCGCAGTACTCGATCACCCCGCTGTCGCGGTAGCGCGCCAAATCCCCGGTGCGGTACAGCCGCTGGCCGTGGCTGCCGAACGGGTCGGGCACGAAACGCTCGGCCGTCAGCGACGGGCGACGATGGTAACCACGCGCCAGGCCCTGGCCACCGAGCATCAGCTCGCCCATGGCCACCTGCGGCAGGGCTTCGAACGCCGGGCCAAGGATGTGCGTGTACAGGTTGGCGATCGGCTGGCCGATCGGCACGCTGTCACGCCCCTCGTCGACACAGGTCCAGTGGGTGACGTCGATCGCTGCCTCGGTCGGCCCGTACAGGTTGTGCAGCCGGGCACCGGGCAGGTGGCTGAACACCTGCTGCTGGGTGTCCACCGCCAGCGCCTCGCCGCTGCAGATCACCTGCCGCACGCTGTGGCAGCGCTGCAAGCCCGGCTCGCGGACGAACACCTGCAGCATCGACGGCACGAAGTGCAAGGTGGTGACCTGGTGGCGCTCGATGGTGTCGATCAGCCGCTCCGGCTCGCGATGCTCACCCGGCGCCGCCAGGGCCAGCCGTGCACCGGTCATCAGTGGCCAGAAGAATTCCCACACCGACACGTCGAAGCTGAACGGGGTCTTCTGCAACACCGTGTCCGCACTGTCCAGCGCATACGCCTGCTGCATCCACGCCAGCCGGTTGTACAGCGCCAGGTGGCGGTTGCCGGCGCCTTTCGGCCGCCCGGTCGAGCCGGAGGTGTAGATGACGTAGGCCAGGTTCTCCGGGTGCAGCCGGCACGCCGGCACCTGCCGCGCGTAACCGCCCAGCTCGCCGGGCTGGTCCAGCAGCAGCACCTGCCCGGCAAACGCCGGCAGCTGCTCGCGCAAGTGCGCCTGGGTCAGCAGCAGCTCGATGCCGCTGTCTTCGAACATGTAGGCCAGCCGCTCGGCAGGGTAGTCCGGGTCCAGCGGTACATAGGCGGCGCCGGCTTTAAGGATCGCCAATAGGCCAACGACCATTTCCAGCGAACGCTCGGCGGCGATACCCACCAGGCTTTCCGGGCCGACACCCTGTTCGATCAGCTTGTGCGCCCACTGGCTGGACAGCTCGCTCAACGCCCGGTAGCTCATGCGCTGGTCGCCGAACAGCAGTGCCGTGGCGTCCGGCTGGCGACGCGCCTGCGCCTCGAACAGCTGGTGCACGCGCCAATCGCCGGGGTAGTCGGTGGCGGTGTCGTTAAGGTCGTGCAGCACCGCTTGCGTCTGCTGCGGGCTCAGCATCGGCAACTCGCCCAACGCCGTTTCGGCGCTGCTCTCAAGCATCTGCTGCAACACCTGCAACAGGTGCTCGCCAAGTTGCTCGGCCAACCGGGCACTGAACCGTGCCCGATCGGCTTTCAACTGCAGCGACAGGTGCGTACCCAGGTTAACCACCAGCGTCAGCGGGTAGTTGGTCTGTTCGTGGTTCGCCACCTCACCAAACACCAGGCTGCTGGTGGTATCGGCCTGCAGCGCTTCGGACACCGGGTAGTTCTCGAACACCAGGATGCTGTCGAACAGCGCTTCGCCGCCCTGCCCGGCCCAGCGCTGGATATCGAACAATGGCGTGTGATCGTACTCACGCAGGGCGATGTTCAGCGCCTGCACGGTGTCCAGCCAGTCACCCAGCGCTTGCTCCGGGCGTGGGCTGGCAATGACCGGCAAGGTATTGATGAACAGGCCGATCTGCTGCTCGATGCCCTTGAGTTCGGCCGGCCGCCCAGCCGTGGTCGCGCCAAAGGCGACGCAGGCCTGGCCGGTATAGCGCTGCAGCACCAGCAGCCAGGCCGCTTGCACCACGGTATTGACGGTGACCCTGCGCTCACGGGCAAAAGCGTCCAGGCGGGCGGTCTGCCGGGCATCCAGTTGCTGTACCCGCTCGACCTGCCCCTGCCCTTCACTACCGGCTGCCCAGTCCGTGGCCCTGGCCAGCAAAGTGGGTGCATCCAGGTCTTGCAACTGGCGGGTCCAGAACGCCTGGCGGGCTGCGCCATCCTGGCGCTGCAACCAGGCAATGTAGTCACGGAAGCGCCCCGGCCCTTGCTCCGGCACGCTGCCGTGGTACCGCTGCAGCACCTCGCCCAGCAGCCGGGTATTGCTCCAGCCGTCCATCAGGATGTGGTGGCTGGTGTAGATCAGGTGATAACGCTGCGCGTCGAGGCGAATCAGGGTCAGGCGCAACAGCGGCGGCTTGCCCAGGTCGAAGCCGGCCGCGCAGTCTGCAGCAGCGAACGCCTCCAGCGCATCGGCAAGGTCGTCACGGCCACGCCAGTCATGCACCGCGAACGGCAATTGCGCCTCGCGCTGAATGATCTGCAACGGGCTGGCCAGCTCACCCCAGATGAAGCTGCCACGCAGCAGGTCATGGCAGTCGACTGCCGCTTGCCAGGCAGCACGGAAGCGCTCGGGATCCACGCCAGTCACATCGACCCGCAGCTGGTTGATGTAATCCCCGCCCTGCTGCAGCAGCGTATGGAACATCATGCCTTGCTGCATGGGTGAAAGCGGGAAGATGTCTTCGACCATCGCTGGCGGCAGCGGCAGGCTGTCGAGCTGGGCCTGGGTCAGGCCGGCCAGCGGAAAGTCCGACGGGGTCATACCGGCGTGTTCGCGCTGGCAGCAGTGTTCGACCAGGGCGCGCAGCTCGTGGCTGTATTCATCGGCCAGGCGCTGTACGGTGGCGACTTCGAACATGTCGCTGCTGAAGGTCCAGCCCAGGCTCAGCTCACCGGCATAGACCTGGCCATTGAGCGTCAGCCAGTTACCCAATGGTGCGTCCAGGCTTTGCTCATCGCCTTTGGGGTCTGCGCAGGGCACCAGCAGCGCCTGCTCATCGGTCGCCAGGTGGCCATCCAACTGGCCCAGATAGTTGAAGGTGATGCGCGGCACCGGCAAGGCACGCAGGCACTCACGGCTGGCAGCGTCTGCCAGGTAGCGCAGCACACCATAACCAATGCCCTTTTCGGGCACGGCGCGCAGCTGTTCCTTGACCTGCTTGATCGACCCATCCAGCGTTGCCGCCGGGCTCAGCCGCAGTGGGAACAGGCTGGTGAACCAGCCGACCGTGCGGCCCAGGTCGAGGTTGTCGAACAGCGCTTCGCGCCCGTGCCCTTCCAGCTCGATCAGGGTCGAGGGTTCGCCGCTCCAGCGGCAGATTACCCGCGCAAGCGCAGTCAGCAGCAGGTCGTTGACCTGGGTGCGGTAAGCGGCCGGGGCCTGCTGCAACAGCTGTCGGGTCAGCGCCCCGTCCAGGTGGCTGTAGACCGTGTGGGCGTACCGGTTGCTCAGGGCGCCAGCGCTGTTGTCCTGCGGCAGGCTGCCGCTGGCAGGGCTCAACTGCGCCTGCCAATAGCCCAGTTCGGCCTGCAATGTGTCGCTGCCGGCGTAGGCCTGCAGCTGTTCGGCCCAGGCCCTGAAGCCACTGGTCTTGGCGGGCAACTGTGGCGCCTGCCCGGCCGCACATTGTTGGTAGGCCCGGTGCAAGTCCTCCAGCAGAATACGCCAGGACACCCCATCGACGACCAGATGATGGATCGCCAGCAACAGGCGCTGACTGCCGTCCGCCAAGGTTGCCAGCACCGCGCGCAGCATCGGCCCATCGGCCAGGTTGAGGCTACGCTGGGCCTCGTTGCCCAATGCCTGCAGCTCACCGGCATCGGCCAGTGTCGCGCACCATAGCAAAGGTGGCTGTACCGGCCCGGCAGGCCGGTAGCTGGCCTGCCACTGCCCATCAATCTCGACGAAGCTCAGGCGCAGGCTGTCGTGGTGCGTGACCAGAGCCTGCAGCGCCTGCTCCAGTGCCTGTGCATCAAGCACTTGCAGCGGGCGGAACAGCACCGACTGGTTCCACTGCTGGCGTTCGGCAATGGCTGTGTCGAAGAAGGCATGCTGCACCGCCAGCATCGGGGTTGGCCCTTGCAATGGGCGCTGGTCGGCCTGTGCCGCACACCCCACCTGGGCGACTGCGGCCAGGTCTTGTACCGTCTGGTGCTGGAACAGGTCCTTGGTGGTGAAGCGGATGCCCGCCTGGCGGGCGCGGCTGACCACCTGGATCGAGACGATCGAGTCGCCACCGAGGGTGAAGAAGTTGTCGCTGCGGCCGACCCGCTCCAGCTTGAGCAGGTCCTGCCAGATCGCCGCGATCTGCTGTTCCAGCGGACCTTGCGGTGCACTGTAGGCCTGCTGCAGGGCGCTGTTGTCGGGCTTGGGCAACGCCTTGCGGTCGAGCTTGCCGTTGGCCGTCACCGGCCAGGCCTGCACCTGCAGGATGTGCGTCGGCACCATGTAGTCCGGCAGGCTGCCCTTGAGCTGTTCGCGAAGGCTGTCACGCAGTTCGGCGGCGTCCACTGCCATGCCCTGCTCTTCGGCCAGTACGTAGGCCACCAGCTGCTGGCCATGGCCGCTGTCCTGGGCCAGCACCACCGCCTCGCGCACCTGCGGGTGCTCCAGCACCCGTGCCTCGATTTCACCCAGTTCGATACGCAGCCCGCGCACCTTCACCTGATGGTCGATGCGCCCGCAGTACTCGATCACCCCGCTGTCGCGGTAGCGCGCCAAATCCCCGGTGCGGTACAGCCGCTGGCCGTGGCTGCCGAACGGGTCGGGCACGAAACGCTCGGCCGTCAGCGACGGGCGACGATGGTAACCACGCGCCAGGCCCTGGCCACCGAGCATCAGCTCGCCCATGGCCACCTGCGGCAGGGCTTCGAACGCCGGGCCAAGGATGTGCGTGTACAGGTTGGCGATCGGCTGGCCGATCGGCACGCTGTCACGCCCCTCGTCGACACAGGTCCAGTGGGTGACGTCGATCGCTGCCTCGGTCGGCCCGTACAGGTTGTGCAGCCGGGCACCGGGCAGGTGGCTGAACACCTGCTGCTGGGTGTCCACCGCCAGCGCCTCGCCGCTGCAGATCACCTGCCGCACGCTGTGGCAGCGCTGCAAGCCCGGCTCGCGGACGAACACCTGCAGCATCGACGGCACGAAGTGCAAGGTGGTGACCTGGTGGCGCTCGATGGTGTCGATCAGCCGCTCCGGCTCGCGATGCTCACCCGGCGCCGCCAGGGCCAGCCGTGCACCGGTCATCAGTGGCCAGAAGAATTCCCACACCGACACGTCGAAGCTGAACGGGGTCTTCTGCAACACCGTGTCCGCACTGTCCAGCGCATACGCCTGCTGCATCCACGCCAGCCGGTTGTACAGCGCCAGGTGGCGGTTGCCGGCGCCTTTCGGCCGCCCGGTCGAGCCGGAGGTGTAGATGACGTAGGCCAGGTTCTCCGGGTGCAGCCGGCACGCCGGCACCTGCCGCGCGTAACCGCCCAGCTCGCCGGGCTGGTCCAGCAGCAGCACCTGCCCGGCAAACGCCGGCAGCTGCTCGCGCAAGTGCGCCTGGGTCAGCAGCAGCTCGATGCCGCTGTCTTCGAACATGTAGGCCAGCCGCTCGGCAGGGTAGTCCGGGTCCAGCGGTACATAGGCGGCGCCGGCTTTAAGGATCGCCAATAGGCCAACGACCATTTCCAGCGAACGCTCGGCGGCGATACCCACCAGGCTTTCCGGGCCGACACCCTGTTCGATCAGCTTGTGCGCCCACTGGCTGGACAGCTCGCTCAACGCCCGGTAGCTCATGCGCTGGTCGCCGAACA
>NZ_SSOE01000049.1:0-8175 GCF_029871175.1 Pseudomonas sp. BN607 | reverse complement strand
GCGCCTGGTCGACGACGGGGTCGGGCCTGACGTGCTGGTCGGCCTGGCCGCCGAGCGCTCGCTGGACATGGTCGTTGGCATCTTCGCCATTCTCAAGGCTGGCGGTGCCTATGTGCCGCTGGACCCGGCCTACCCGGCCGACCGTTTGGCTTACATGATCGAAGACAGCGGCCTGCAGCGCGTGCTGGCCCAGCCCCAGGTGCTGGCCAGCCTGCCGGTGCCGGCAGGCGTGCGCGTGCTCAGCCTGGAAAGCAACGATGACAGCAGCCAGGCCGACCCGCTGGCCTGCTCGCCGGTCACCGTCAGCCCGGACAACCTCGCCTACGTGATCTACACCTCCGGTTCCACCGGCAAGCCCAAGGGCGTGCTGCTGCCGCAGCGCAACGTGCTGCGCCTGTTCACGGCCACCGACGCCGACTTCCGCTTCGGCAGCGACGACGTGTGGAGCCTGTTCCACTCCTATGCCTTCGACTTCTCGGTGTGGGAAATCTTCGGCGCCCTGCTGTACGGCGGGCGCCTGGTGATCGTGCCGCAGCACACCAGCCGCTCGCCCGAGGCCTTCTACCAGCTGCTGGCCGACGAGCAGGTCACGGTGCTGAACCAGACCCCGTCGGCGTTCAAGCAACTGATGGCAGTGGCCACCACGGCCGAGCCGCAGCGGCCATTGGCATTGCGCAGCGTGGTGTTCGGGGGCGAGGCGCTGGACGTCAACAGCCTGGCACCGTGGTTCGAGCGCTTCGGCGACCGCCAGCCGCAGCTGGTGAACATGTACGGCATCACCGAAACCACCGTGCATGTCAGCTACCGGCCGCTGTCGCTGGCTGACCTGGGCAAGGCGGCCAGCAGCCCGATGGGCGTGCCGATCCCCGACCTGTCCTGGTATGTGCTCGACGGCGACCTGAACCCGGTAGCCAAAGGCTGCATCGGCGAGCTGTACGTCGGCCGCGCCGGCCTGGCGCGCGGCTACCTCAAGCGCAGCGACCTGAGCGCCACGCGCTTCGTGCCGGACCCGTTCGGTGCCCCTGGCGGGCGCCTGTACCGCACCGGTGACCTGGCGCGCTACCACGCCGACGGGGTGATCGAATACGCCGGGCGCATCGACCACCAGGTGAAGATCCGCGGCTTCCGCATCGAGCTGGGTGAGATCGAAGCCCGCCTGCAGGCGCAACCACAAGTGCGCGAGGCCCTGGTGCTGGCCCAGGAAGGCGCGACCGGCCAGCAGCTGGTGGCCTACCTGATCCCCGCTGCCGAGGTAGCGCTGGAGCAGCAGGCCGGGCTGCGTGCGCAGCTGCGCGAACAGTTGAAGGAAGCGCTGCCGGACTACATGGTCCCGGCGCACCTGCTGCTGCTCGACCGGTGGCCGCTGACAGCCAACGGCAAGCTCGACCGCAAGGCCCTGCCCAAGGCCGATGCCAGCCTGTTGCAGCACGGTTATCGCGCCCCACGCAGCGAGCTTGAACAGCAGCTGGCAGCCATCTGGCAGGACGTGCTCAAGCTTGAGCAAGTGGGCCTGGACGACCACTTCTTCGAACTGGGCGGCCACTCATTGCTGGCCGTGAGCGTGGTTTCGCGGGTGCAACTGGAACTCGGCCTGAGCCTGACCCCGCAACTGATTTTCCAGCACCCAACCCTGGCGAGCTTCGCCGAACAGCTGGCCCAGGCATCTGCGCCGGCGGACACACAAACACTCAGCAAGCTGTCGGCTCTGCTGGACGAAATGGAGGAGGTGTGATGGACACCGCAGTCGCCACGAAAATTGCCCAGCGCTTCATCAATCTGCCGCTGGAAAAGCGTCGCCAATACTTGCAGAAAATGCTTGAAGAGGGCGTGTCCCCGGCCAACCTGCCCATTCCGCTGGTGCGCGACGACACCACCGTGGTGCCGTTGTCGTTTGCCCAGGAGCGCCAATGGTTCCTGTGGCAGATGGAGCCTCAGGGCACTGCCTACAACATCGGGGTCAGCCTGCGCCTGCATGGCCCGCTGAACCTGCAGGCCTTGCAAGGCAGTTTCGATGCGCTGCTGGCGCGGCACGAGAGCTTGCGCACCACGTTCACCCATGACAGCCGCGACGGTGGCCCGCGCCAGCAAATCGCCCCACAGCTGACGGTAGCGATCGAATGCAGTGAGCGCGGTGTGGGCGATGAGCAGGCGCAGGTTCAAGCCTTCGTCGAAGCCCACCGGGAGCAGCCGTTCGACCTGCAACACGGCCCCGTGTTGCGCGTGGCGTTGCTGCGCTTGGCGGCCGAGGACCATGTGCTCAGCCTGGTGGTGCACCACATCGCCGCTGACGGCTGGTCGCTGAAGGTCATGGTCGATGAACTGCTGCAGGGTTACAGTGCCTGCTGCCAAGGGCATGCCGTGGCTGTTCGGCCGCTGCCCATCCAGTACGCCGACTATGCCATCTGGCAACGGCGCTGGATGGAGGCCGGTGAGCGCGAGCGGCAGCTGGCCTATTGGCAAGCGCAGTTGGGTGGCCAGCAGCCGGTGCTGGAACTGCCCACCGATCGGCCCCGCCCGGGGCTGATGAGCTACCGCGGCGCACGGCATGACTTCAGCTTGCCGGCCGAACTGTGCCAACGCCTGCAAGACCTGGCCCGCCACGAAGGGGTGACCTTGTTCGTGCTGTTGCTGGCCGCGTTCCAGGCCTTGCTGCAGCGCTACAGCGGGCAGCAGGACATTCGCGTGGGGGTGCCCATCGCTAACCGCAACCGGGTAGAAACCGAAGGGTTGATCGGGTTTTTCGTCAACACCCAGGTGCTGCGCGCGCAAATCGAGCCGCAGCAGACCTTCCGCGCGCTGTTGCAGCAAGCCCGCCAGGCCGCCAGCGACGCCCAGGCCCATCAAGAGCTGCCGTTCGAACAACTGGTCGAAGCCTTGCAGCCGGGGCGCAGCCTGAGCCACAGCCCGTTGTTCCAGGTCATGTTCAACCACCAGCGCCAGGGCAATGGCCAGCAGGCCGCCAGCGACACAGCGCTGCGTATCGAGGCTTTGCCTGGCGAAACGCGCACCGCGCCGTTTGACCTCACCCTGGAAACCTTCGAAGCACCAGGGCAGATCGGCGCCTCGTTCAACTACGCCACCGATCTGTTCGATGCCACGACCGTGGCGCGCATGGCCGGGCACTGGCTGCAATTGCTGGACGGCATCGTGGCCGACGCGGGCCAGCGAATCGCTGCGTTGCCACTGCTCAGCGACAGCGAGCTGGACGTGATCGGCCAGGCCTGGAATGACACGGCGGTGCCGGTTGCCGACGCCTGTATCCAGCACCTGATCGAGCAGCGTGCCCATGCCACACCGCATGCACCGGCCGTGCAGTTCGAAGACCAGACGCTGAGCTACCAGCAACTCAACGAACACGCCAACCGCCTGGCCTGGCGCCTGATCGAAGGCGGCGTAGGGCCGGACGTCAAAGTCGGGGTGGCCCTCGAACGCTCGCCACAAATGCTCGTCGCCTTGCTGGCCGTGCTCAAGGCCGGGGGTGCCTATGTACCGCTGGACCCCCACTACCCGGACGAGCGGCTGGCCTACATGATGGAGGACAGCGGCATCAGGCTGCTGCTGACCCAGCCGTCGCTCCAGGCACGCCTGCCGATACCGGCCACGGTCCAGTGCCTGTTGCTGGCGCCCGAACACCCGCTGGGCAGTGGCTGCAACGCGGCAGCCTACAGTGTGCACAACCCGCAGCCGCAGCTGTCGGCCGAGCACCTCGCCTACATGATCTACACCTCGGGCTCCACCGGCAGGCCAAAAGGGGTGATGGTGCCCCACGGTGCGCTGGTCAACTTCATCGCCAGCATGGCCAAGGCGCCGGGGCTGGCTACCGGAGACCGCCTGTTGTCGTTGACCACGTTCTCGTTCGATATCTTCGGGCTGGAGATGTACCTGCCGCTGGTGCAGGGCGCCTGCGTGGTCCTGGCCGGTCCGGATACTGCACAGGACCCGCAGCGGGTGCTGGAGCTGGTAGCGCGGCAGGCGGTGACCGTGCTGCAGGCCACCCCTTCGACCTGGCGCATGCTGCTAGACAGCGGTCGCGGCGAGGTGCTGGCCGGCTGCACGAAGCTGTGTGGCGGCGAAGCGCTGAGCGATGACCTGGCCCAGCGGCTGCTGGCCCTGGGCGGGCCGTTGTGGAACCTGTACGGGCCGACCGAAACCACCATCTGGTCGGCGCTGCACCGGTTGCAGCCCGCCAGGCCGCAGGCGTTGCTCGGCAGGCCGTTGGACAATACCCGGCTCTACCTGCTGGGTGAGGACCTGGCGCCGGTACCCGTTGGCGTTGCCGGGGAGCTGCTGATTGGCGGGGCGGGCCTGGCGCGCGGGTATTACCAGCGGCCAGGGCTGACCGCCGAGCGTTTCGTCCCCGACCCGTTCGCCGGGAACGGTGAACGGCTGTACCGCACCGGCGACCTGGCGCGTTACCGGGCCGAGGGTGTGGTGGAATACCTCGGGCGAATCGACCAGCAAGTGAAGATGCGTGGCTACCGTATCGAACTCGGTGAAATCGAGGCACAACTGGCGCGTCATCCGGCCATTCGCGAAGCGGCGGTAGTCGCCCGGCCGGGGCCTGGTGGCCAGCAGCTGGTGGCTTACCTGGTGCCGCAGGACGTGGCCGTGGTCGACGATGCGCAAACGCGGGAGGCACTGGGCGAGGCGCTGAAGCGGCAACTGCGCAGCGCGTTGCCGGAGTACATGGTGCCGACCTGGACGACGTTCGTCGCAACCTTCCCCCACACCCCCAATGGCAAGCTTGACCGCAACCGCCTGCCAGCCCCTGACCTGAGTGTCGCCCGGGTGGCCTACCTGGCACCGCAGAGCGAACTGCAGCAGCAGGTGGCGCAGATCTGGCAGGAGGTGCTGCACGTCGATCAGGTCGGCCTTGCCGACAACTTCTTCGACCTCGGCGGGCATTCGCTGCTGGCCACCCAGGTCACCGTGCGGCTGCGTGAGCAGTTGAAGCTGGAAACAGCGGTCAAGGCGCTGTTCACCACCCACGACCTGCAAGCCTACTGCGCCGAGATCGCTGGCGCTCAGCCGCAAACCCAGGCGGTCAACGATGCCTTGGCTAAATCCTTGGAGGCCCTCAAACGTCTATCAGCCGAAGATCTGGAAAATCTGATCTCTTGACAGGGGAAGGGCGTGCAAAAGTTAATCGAATCGGTAGCAACACTGTCGGCAAAGCAACGCAAAGCGCTGGCAGTGCTGCTCAAGCAGCAAGGTGTCGATCTGTACAGCGTGGCACCTGTTTTTCGACGCGATCCGACCGAGCCGCTTTCGCTGTCCTTCGCCCAGGAGCGGCAGCTGTTTCTTTGGCACCTTGAGCCAGACAGCGCCGCCTATCACCTGCCCAGTGCGCTGAACCTGCGTGGCACACTGGACCTGGCTGCCCTGCAGCAAAGCTTCGATGCGCTGGTGGCGCGCCACGAGTCGCTGCGCACCACCTTCGCCACTGACGGTGAGCGCACCACGCCAGTGATCCATGCCCCCGCGCCGGTGAGCATTGCCAGGCACACCTTGGCCCTGGCGCCCGGCGAGGACCGGGCGGCGCGGCTGCGCACCTGTATCACCGAAGAAATCCGCCAGCCGTTCGACCTGGCCCAGGGCCCGCTCCTGAGAGCCAGCCTGCTGTGCCTGGGGCCGGACGATCATGTGTTGCTGATCACCCAGCACCACATTGTCTCGGATGGCTGGTCGCTGGCGCTGATGGTGCAGGAGCTGGTGCACCTGTATCGCGCGTACAGCAGCGGCCAGCCTGCCAGCCTGCCGGCGTTGCCGATCCAGTACGCCGACTATGCCGCCTGGCAGCGTCAATGGATGGATGGCGGTGAACGGCAGCGCCAGCTAGCCTACTGGACCGCCCAGCTGGGCGGTGAGCAGCCTGTGCTGGCGCTGCCCGCTGATCGCCCGCGGCCGTTGCACAGCAGCTATCGTGGCGCCCGCATCGACCTGCCGCTGAGCCCGGTACTGGCCGAAGGCCTGCGGCAACTGGCACGGCGCGAAGGGGTGACCCTGTTCATGCTGTTGCTGGCGACCTTCCAGTGCCTGTTGCACCGCTATACCGGGCAGTCGGACATCCGCGTCGGCGTGCCGGTCGCCAACCGCACCCGCAAGGAAACCGAAGGCCTGATTGGCTTCTTCGTCAATACTCAGGTGCACAAGGCTGAAATCGATACGCACCAACCGTTCGTGCGCCTGTTGCAGCAGGTCAAGGCCACTGCGCTGGAGGCCCAGGCGCACCAGGACTTGCCCTTCGAGCAGTTGGTGGATGCCCTGCAGGTCGAGCGGAGCCTGAACCGCAGCCCGTTGTTCCAGGTCATGTTCAACCATCGCAGCGCCGAGCGCCGGCTGCCAGGGGCCACACAGCTGCCAGGCTTGAGCGTGGAAGTGCTGGCGTGGGAAGAAGTGAACGCCCAGTTCGACCTGACCCTGGACACGGTCGAGACCGCGGATGGCCTGTGGGCATCGCTGACCTACGCCACCGACCTGTTCGACGCGCCAAGCGTCGAGCGCATGGGGCAGCATTGGCAGCACCTGTTGCACAGTGTGGTAGCCCAGCCGCAACAGCCGGTGGGCGAGTTGCCGATGCTGAGCCCGCAGCAGACGCAAGCGGTGCTGCATGACCTTAACGACACCGCCACCGACTACCCCGGCGACTGGCGCGTGCACCAGCTGTTCGAGGCGCAGGCGCGTCGCCAGCCAGACGCCACGGCACTGTTGTTCGGCGACCAGCGCATGAGCTACCGGGCGTTGAGCGAGCTGTCCAGCCAGTGGGCGCACAAGCTGATCGAACAGGGTGTCGGCCCGGAAAGCCTGGTGGGTATCGCCGCCGAGCGTTCGCTGGAAATGGTCGTTGGCCTATTGGCGATCCTTAAAGCCGGCGCCGCCTATGTACCGCTGGACCCGGACTACCCTGCCGAGCGGCTGGCCTACATGTTCGAAGACAGCGGCATCGAGCTGCTGCTGACCCAGGCGCACTTGCGCGAGCAGCTGCCGGCGTTTGCCGGGCAGGTGCTGCTGCTGGACCAGCCCGGCGAGCTGGGCGGTTACGCGCGGCAGGTGCCGGCGTGCCGGCTGCACCCGGAGAACCTGGCCTACGTCATCTACACCTCCGGCTCGACCGGGCGGCCGAAAGGCGCCGGCAACCGCCACCTGGCGCTGTACAACCGGCTGGCGTGGATGCAGCAGGCGTATGCGCTGGACAGTGCGGACACGGTGTTGCAGAAGACCCCGTTCAGCTTCGACGTGTCGGTGTGGGAATTCTTCTGGCCACTGATGACCGGTGCACGGCTGGCCCTGGCGGCGCCGGGTGAGCATCGCGAGCCGGAGCGGCTGATCGACACCATCGAGCGCCACCAGGTCACCACCTTGCACTTCGTGCCGTCGATGCTGCAGGTGTTCGTCCGCGAGCCGGGCTTGCAGCGCTGCCACAGCGTGCGGCAGGTGATCTGCAGCGGCGAGGCGCTGGCGGTGGACACCCAGCAGCAGGTGTTCAGCCACCTGCCCGGTGCCCGGCTGCACAACCTGTACGGGCCGACCGAGGCAGCGATCGACGTCACCCACTGGACCTGTGTCGACGAGGGGCGTGACAGCGTGCCGATCGGCCAGCCGATCGCCAACCTGTACACGCACATCCTTGGCCCGGCGTTCGAAGCCCTGCCGCAGGTGGCCATGGGCGAGCTGATGCTCGGTGGCCAGGGCCTGGCGCGTGGTTACCATCGTCGCCCGTCGCTGACGGCCGAGCGTTTCGTGCCCGACCCGTTCGGCAGCCACGGCCAGCGGCTGTACCGCACCGGGGATTTGGCGCGCTACCGCGACAGCGGGGTGATCGAGTACTGCGGGCGCATCGACCATCAGGTGAAGGTGCGCGGGCTGCGTATCGAACTGGGTGAAATCGAGGCACGGGTGCTGGAGCACCCGCAGGTGCGCGAGGCGGTGGTGCTGGCCCAGGACAGCGGCCATGGCCAGCAGCTGGTGGCCTACGTACTGGCCGAAGAGCAGGGCATGGCAGTGGACGCCGCCGAACTGCGTGACAGCCTTCGCGAACAGCTCAAGGGCAGCCTGCCGGACTACATGGTGCCGACGCACATCCTGCAGGTGCAGGCCTGGCCGGTGACGGCCAACGGCAAGCTCGACCGCAAGGCGTTGCCCAAGCCCGACAACAGCGCCCTGCAGCAGGCCTAC
>NZ_SSOE01000048.1:0-11489 GCF_029871175.1 Pseudomonas sp. BN607 | reverse complement strand
TGCTTGGGCATCTGGAAGTAGTTCGGCTGCAGCTTGAACTCCTCGTTGGTCTCGTGGTAGACGGTCTCGAGCTCATGCAGGCAGGTTTCGCGCCGGGGCTGCGTGGCGCCTTCGTCGTAGACCTCGTGGACCTGCTCGGTCACTTGCCGGGTCAGCAGGTGGAAGCGGTTGAAGCTGCGAGTGATGGTGCGCAGAGGGGTAGCGTCAGCCAGGTAAGTCGCGGTCGAACCGTAGCTGAAATCGGTGCCAGTGAACTCGTAAAGGTTGTCCTCGCCGTTGTCGCGCCACGTGATGCCGCTGCCCCTGCCAAGGAAGTTGTTGCTGGTGTAAGCGTAGGTGGTGACCATGTCGGGCTGCTCGGCACCAGGCTTGATGGTGTGCTTGGTCACCCGGGGCAGCGCGTCACGCACGTCGCCGGGGAAGAGGTGGCCGTCATCGTTGTACTCGATGGTCTCGACGCCGCCGACCGGGCTACGCACTTTTGTCAGGCAGACCACCTCACGCACCTTGTCGTAATCGAGCCCCCAGCTGGCCTTGTCGTCGCTGGGCAGGACAATGGTATGGGGCAGGCGCACCGCCGGGCTGAAGCGGCGGTCGTATTCCAGGGTGTAACGGGCCAGTGGGGTAAAGCCGGGACCGGATTCCGGGTGCAAATCGACGGTGATTAGGTCGTCGGTGTAGGTGATGGCCAGCAGCTTGAGCCCGGTGTCGTCCTCGATGCCGACCAGGCATGGGGCCTTCTGGAAAATGTTGTAGCTCAGGGTGATGCCATGGCCCGAAGGCGCCTCGACCCGGGTGGGCACGGCGATAAGATTGTCGCTGGGGCCTTTCAATTCGAGCAGTTCGACCAGGCCGGCCTTGTGCTCGACGCGATAGCCCGCGCCGTGATCATGGAAGTGGAAGCTGCGCAGCTTGCGCTCTTTGAACACCTTGCCGGTGCCGTCGCTGGCATCGCTGCCGGTGACCTTGAAGCTTTCACCGGTGTGCAGGTGCAACAGATTGGTGCCGGGGTCGTATTGGGTGAGGTTGAGGGTCCAGCCCATGCCAAAGCCCGAGTCCTGGGTGTTCATCGGGTTGAAACCGATGTGCAGAGGCAGCGAAGGGCCACTGAGGTTATTGGCGACCAGCTCCGGCAACTCGATGCCCAGGGTGTACTGCCCGGTGCGGGGGTCGACACTGTTGTTGACGAAGCTCAGGAAGTTGAAGGCGTTGGATGCTGTATTCGAGGTAGTAGTCATGATTATTCAGCTCCCTGCATCCACGCCGTTGCACAGCGGTATCGGGTCGGTTTATTTTCATCACCTTTATGCCAGCGGCCCACCATGAACCGCTCGAGGTCGCAATAGTAAAAATGGTCAGGCTCATCTGTATCGCCAGACCACTCAGTGAACTTGTGAATCGACATTTGCTGAGTCCCTTTCATTAGTTTGCCGCACCTATAGCGGGTTTTACCTTCTTCATCGTCCTCGTGCTCGCGGCCCGTCATGACGGTATCTTCCGGGCACATGAACCATTCGTCGTAGTGTTCATGGATCCAGGGCGTCCACTCGTTATCGCTTATACTAAGCTCAGTTGAGCCATGCTTGTAAGTCGCACACTTGTAAGTGGTTTTTTTGTCATTCTCATCGCCCTCGTGCCCGCGCGCCCATATTATTTGGTCGGCATTGCAGGTGAATACCCCGACTGGATCAATGTTCTCATAGACGAATATTTTATTCGGTTTGGCGGTTTCAGTGTCCTTGGGGGCACTGCCTGCGGCCCTCCCGGCGATCACGCGTACGCAGGCAGTGCTATCCCTGGCAGCGCTGGAAGGCTCGACCTTTTTGTCAACCATTATTAAGCCGGGAGTAATAATTTTGCCATTCTCGCGGGAAGCAAGGTCATCGAGTTCGAACCATTCGGTGGAAGTGAACCTTCGGGTGGTTCGAAGTTCCATCCACCATTTGCCCGGTGCAGGTTCTTTACTGCAATTTGAATCACCGGTGATCAGTATTTGGACGGCAGAGGAAAGTCCATCGAGCGACATTTTTCGCGCTGCAAAACCCTTGCACTCGGAGTAGCCGTCCGTGTGATGGAATTCGTTCTGGATTCGTTTGCCTGTGCCTTCGCCGGGAGCGGCGATTACACACTGACCATTGTCTTTGTCCAAAAATAATATTGAGCCGGTATTCTCCTCCGCGTACACAGCATGCGGAATGCTCAGCAGCACGGGGAGGGCAAGGGTGACAAGTTTTATTGAGGTCTGCATGGTGGGGTCTCGGGAAGTGGGTTAGAATAATTTGGCGCAAAAGTAAGAGGTATTTTTATTTTCATCACCGGCATGTACCGTTCCCCAGAATACCCCATTAGTGGCGCACTCCAGTTTGTGGTCACTTTCATCGCCCTCTAGAATTTGCGAGGGGGTAACCACCAAATTGTCTTCCCACGCGTCCCGAAACTCGGCGCAATAAACCCAGAAAGGCTCATTTTCATCGCCGCTTCTACCCCGGCCAGTCATGACTTTTCCAGCAGGGCACATCCCGAGCCAATCACTGGAAATCTTTTGCTCATTGAATTTTTTGAGTACAGTACCGTTTTGGCTAACGGTTCCACATAAATACGTGGTGGGCTGATTTTCGTCGCCGTCGTGGCCGCGGCCTACCAAGACTTTGTTGTCAGGGCATTTGAAGTCATGAGCTGATTCCTTCTCGAACCGGGTCCAACTAGTGTCCTTTTGTATGGTTGCGACCGCAGCGTGCGCCGTACTGGACATAAGAAACAGTAAGCTTGCAGCGGTAAGTAAGTTTCGTTGAGTATTCATCAAGGTTCCTCGTTGGCGCTGTAAGAAGTTCACCAGCCGAGTCTAGCGAAAGGCTCAGCGTGCGACAGCTAGCAAAAATGCTAGGTACCCCGCGTGCTGAAGTGCGGTGCGCGATCTATCACAGCAGCCCGATCGAAACCCACCTGTTATTTTTGCCAGTAGGCAGCGCCTGGGGCGGGCGCTAGTGTGTGGGCATCTCTCACCCAAATGCCGAGCTGAATAAATGAATACGCACCCAGCTGCCGAGCGGAGCAACGCGGCGCCACCCCCGCGCCCCACAATTGAAGGCCTCACGCCGTACGATGAGGTTGATCTAGATAAGCTGGGGGATGAAGACCTGGTTTTTTATATAACTTACGACACTATTGGCCCAGGTCAAATAGTTCGAGTTGAATGGATTGGCGCGGATGAACACGGTGTGGCATCGAGTTTTGAAGGGGCTGTAGATATTGATGACAACAATTTCGATCCCAAAACCCTACGGGCGCGTATTTCGGTGTCAAACAGGTTCGTCGTGGCGGCTACCAATGGCTATGCATTTGTGGCATTCGAGCCCATGCAACCGGCTTTGGAGCCTTCGCTGCGCGCATTTTGTTTCGTGGGGGTGCGCCCGCGGCGGCTGGAGCATATGCCGGTGGCCCAGGCGCCGCAGTCCCACAACCTGTTCATCGATCCCAGCTCGCTGGGCGGTGCAGGTGCTACGTTCTTGGTGCCGGCCTATCAGGCCATGCAAGCGAAAGACAAGGTAACGCTCACATTCGTGGGCTTTGAAAGCGACGGCACGGAAGATACAACCTGGTCAAGGACAACAGAAGTCGGGGAGCAGGACGTCGGGAAGGTATTGCGGTGGCAAGTACCTCCTGATCAGTTCGCCTTCCTTGGCGGGGGGCGCGCTGAAGTTCACTACGAAATCGCGTTTGCCGACTTGCCGGCTACATTGACAGCACCCATGCAGACCTTCCGCATCGATCCGATACCTGTTAACCCCCCGCCCCTGCTCCCGCAACTGGAAATAGACGGTTATTCCAGCGGCCCGCTCGACCCGGAAAAGTTTCCCAATGGTTTGGTATTGCGCGTGCCCGCCAATGAAGAGCTGATGGTGAGTGACTGGGTGTTGCTCAACTTCAATGAAGTACTCGGTGAGCAACAACTGCGTATCGACTTGAGCTGCCTTGAAAGTGGGGTGATTGCATTCAACCTGCCCGCAGAAAGACTTCGAGGTCTGGCGAGTATCACGCTGGGCTATCAGGTCGCTCGGGAAGGTGTTGCGTACCGTGCGACAGAGCGGCAGGTCGACTTGGTGGTTCGTCGTGAAGATGCGCCGTTGAAAGTGCTTTTCGCTGAGAGTGAAGGGAGCGAAGCCGGGGTGAGTGCGTATCTGCCCGCGAGCAAGGCATTATCAGGGGCATTAATTGACCTGTCGGATATCGAGTTGGCCGCTTCAGAGACGCTGGAAGTTTACTGGGAGGGCCGCTCCGCACTGGGTAACCAAAAGTTCACGTTCAGCACAATACCCACTGAGCCCTTGGTTATACCGGCAGCGGCGGTCGCAGCCAACATGGAGTTAGGCGACACCTCGCTAAAACGCTTCCCGGTCTACTACCGGATATTACCCGTGGGGCATGAGTCTCAGAAGCTGCATTTGCGCATTCTTCCGCTGGCTAGAAGCAGTTATCCCACACTGCAGTGCTACCCGCGCAGAGACACCGAAATCCACCTGGCCGATATCGTCGGCCCGCACGCCGATCTCACGCTGGCCAGTTGGCCATTCATGAGCGAAAAGCAACGCCTGGGGATTATCTTGAAGGGTGCTCGCGGCGGCGCGAACGTATTCTTTACCATCCGCGATGAAATGGTGTCCCAGCCTGAAGTGGAAGCAAAACTCGTTACCGCCAAGGTATTGAAGACAACGCTCGAGTCCCTCGATGATGACTCGCCATTGGTATTTACAGTCAGTATTGCTTTCGAGGGCGACGCGTTCGATGACAGTTGGACGCTGTTCCCGGAAATGTCATTGACGCTACGCAAGTAAGTACATGTACGTGTTTATGTAACTATTAGAGGTGCAATCATGGCTAAAAAAGAAACGCTGGAAGAGCTGGTGGAGTTTCTAAAGAAAGCGCCATCCACACACAGGTATGATGCCATTCTCGCGTATGACCGTTTTCGTGCCAACACATTGTTGCTGCAAGAGTATATCGACCGTTTCGACAGTGACCAATACTTCGAGCCTGTGACGTTCAGTACGGTCATCACACCGGGCGTCCGCTGGGAAAAGTCGATTGATTTTTTGCTGGATAAGCCTCGGCTCTCCTTCGAAAATTCCAGCCTGTCGAGTTCAAGGGCTGACTTGACCATGCGAATTACCGGTGGCAATCAACTGACGCTAGACAAGGCGTCCGGCGCTGCCGTTAAGAAAGTTTCCGGGGTTAAAATGGGCGATGCGCTCGATGGCCCGGCCTTGCACATGCGAATAGAGTTGGACAGCACCTCAGGATCGGTCACCCAAGCGGGTACAGTGTACATCGACTTGAAGAAGGCCAGTGCGTTCTACCTGAGCTTTGCCGACACTGACGAAGAGAACATGATCGGAGGCGAGCGCTACAAGCGGATTTTCGATAGCTGGCCGGATGAAAAGAAGATTTATGTCCTGAATAAATTGCAGATGATGGAAACCGACTTTCTGCAACCGGAAAAATTTGTGGTTCGAACCGATGCTGCTCCGTCTGGCAAGGTACGGGGTTCAGACCAATACGGCGAAGGTGCCGTGTTGCTGTTCGTAACGATGAAAGGCAGCGACAACGGAGACGCGGGTATACCCGAAGAGATGCATTACCTACTGCCCAATGCGGTCGTAGATTACACGATGAATTTTTTGCTAGGAAACAAGTTCCTGATCGCACGAATGGTGACGCGTGGTCTCGAAAAATTCCCGGCTCTGGTCGGTCCGTTTGAGGTCAAATACACCACCGATGGGGTAAGCACGCATATAACCGGTATTCAGGCGACGGCGGGGAAGGTAGTCGTACCCGTCGCAGGGTCGACGGCGAATCTCGTTTCCATTGAATTCCCCCAAGGGCTGACGTTAAGTCTTGTAGGTGACGAGGCAGACGACTTTACCCGATTCGAAGTCAAGGCCGTTAATGAAAAACTGAGATTCGAATGGTATGGCAAACAGGCTTCGCCCGTGACCATCAACACAAAGACTGAACGCGTAGCGAGTGGGAGGGCAGTCTGCCGTTGGGAGTATACGATCGATTACGAGTTCGTGGTTGAAACAAGCGGTGACGAGATAGGTAAGTTGTCGCTCAAGCCGTTCGGGACGCCAACACTTCGCCAAAGAGTTTCGCCCGATGCTGATTTGAACACCCTGTGGGGTGACGAAATGGAAGAATTCGTCAATTTTTGTGAAGACAAGATAGACCGTTATCTCGCTACTACGATCGGTATTATCGCCACGGTGGCCGAGGAGATCGACGCATTTCGCCTCAACGGCTTGCTCTTCCGCGGCGGTAAGGAAGCTGTACAACCCTCGACGGTACGTTTCCCTGGTGATTTGACCCTGCCTGGGTTCCTGGCACCGGCCCGCACGCAATTCGAGGTGCAGCCCAGCGAGGCCGTGGTGGTGGCCGGGGGGAAACAGGAGTTCGTTACCACCGCTGGTTCGGATCTTCCAATGAAATGGACCGTGGAGAACCTGCCAGGTGAAGAAGACGACAACCCCGGTTCGATCGATGAGGCGACGGGGGTTTACACCGCGCCGCCCTCCAGCGAAGTGTTGCGCAGCAACAAACGGGTCATTGTCACCGCCACCAGTGGCTCAAGTTACAGCAAGGCGTTGCTCAGCGTGAACCTTCGCAGCATCGCGGTCGCACCGTTGGTCAGGGCGGTCAATACGGGTGCCACGATCAAGCTATCGGCGGCGGCCCTAGGACGGGAGCCGGTGACCTTCACCCTGCTACCCGGTGCCAAAGGCAGTTTGACGCCAGACCCTGCGCCCGATCCCGAAGTACAGCAGGGCATGCTCTACATCGCGCCCCCGGCAGCTAGCAGCTATGAAGCGAATCCATGCAAGAGCGAAGCCTGGCGACGCCTGCGTGCTACAGCGGCTTGGCGCATTGAGGACGATCTGGCGGAAGTATTGGCAATCGACACCGTTGAAGTGACTACTGAATCGGGGGGGAAGGAGCAGATTCCGATTCTGCTGCCGTTGAAGCCTGAAACCCACTGGTTCATCCACGAGGCTGAAGGGGACGGTGTGCGGCTTAAGTTTTGGGGTGAAAACAAAAGT
This sequence comes from Pseudomonas sp. BN607, assembly GCF_029871175.1. Classification (NCBI taxonomy): domain Bacteria; kingdom Pseudomonadati; phylum Pseudomonadota; class Gammaproteobacteria; order Pseudomonadales; family Pseudomonadaceae; genus Pseudomonas; species Pseudomonas sp. BN607. The sequence continues at coordinate 4,398 of NZ_SSOE01000048.1, read as the reverse complement.
GGTCAGTATGAAGTACCTGCTGATCTCACGACTTGGTACTTGGTGTCTGGCAACGGTACGTTAAAGGATGGCCTCTATACCCCGGTCGCAACGGATGGCAAGCCCTTGAGCAATTACGCAGTGATAGTGGCGGTGGAAACCAACAATCATTTTTGGCTGTGGTCCTTCGTCATCTTGCCCTTCCCGTTGGTTACCCCCGAGGTATTGATTGAAAAACTGACGGAACCGGACGATCCAGCATTTAACGAGGGGCGCGAGCTATGAAAACCAATTCCAAGGCTGAACTTTTGGAGCGTTTGGCTCAGGGCAATGTCATGTACGGCTGGGGCGCCATCCTGGCGTTCGACCGCGACCAGGTCAACCGCATGCTGCGGGAGCAGTACATGGCAGCGTTCAACGATCTGAACTTCCTGTTGCCATTCAGCAATGAAGTCGTCATTGGCGATGCGGAACATATAACCTTGAGCAATATCGTGCTCGGTGCTCCGCAGCTTTCATTCGAGCGCGCGACCTTTACCAACTCCAAAGCCACGGTAAAGCTCAATATCCTTGCGGGTACTTATTCTTCGACCATTCACCTGCCTGGTCGTCCGCCCTACCTGGCGCATAGTCAGATGCTGACTGAAGAGATGGGCCTTGTGCTTGAAATGTCTGCTTCGCTGGACGTGCGAGTGGGCAGCTTGGAAGAGCGCGGCAGAGTGATTCTGGACCTTTCGGTGGGGGAGCACTTTAGCTGCAACCTTGGGTTGGTTGACGAAACCAGGCTGGCGATCGGCGCCAAGCTGGGCGAGCAGATCCAGGCGCACCCAGCCTACCGGCAGCTCTATAGCTTCGCGATGCTGGATTTCAGCGACTATGGGCCTCTGAGCCCGGTGAGCTTCCGCGTGCTCACACAGCAGGCGCCTGAGGGTAACAATCCGCAATCGACACAATATGGCAAAGGGGCGGTCGTGGTGTTCAGCCAATTGCGCATGAACAAAACGCGCGGCGACACGCCAGGGAGCTCCTTCCCCTACCTGATACCTGACGACCTGACTCCGCAAGGCGCCTCTGCCTATAGCACGACGGCGTTGATCGCTGCACCGCTGCGCCATTTCGTCGATGACCAGCAAGCGCCAGGTATCTTGCGTCAGCTCAAGCTGCCCAATGCACACCAGGTGAGCATGGTGGATCGTCATGACCCGCTGGACCATGTGATTTTCGGCGGTGTCGAACCCACTGCGCAGTCGTTCTTCGTCGAGCCGATGCAAAGCGCCCTGTTACCGGAGGGCCGCCAGCCTTTCATCATCGATAACCAAGGGCAGGCGGTCGAAGCACAATGGGAGGTTTCGGCATTGGATCTGCCGCGGTCGGCCGGGAGCATGACCAATGGGACCTATCAGGCATTACCGGCAGAGGAGTTCAAGCGTGACCAGCAATTGATACTGGTATCCGGCCGTTTTCCTTCTGCGGCCGGGGAGCAGGTACGCACGGGGTTGCTGATCGAATCCCTGCAAGGCGTCAACGTGCTTCCTCGTGTGACTACTTGGTCAGCTGGCATGGCGGACATCCCGCTGCGTGCCGGCTCGTTGACCGACGACTTGGATTGGGCGCTGATCCAGGACGATGGGCTTGTTCACGGGGAGCTGGTGCCTGATCCCGAGCAACCCAACTGGCGAATATTCAAACCGTTCAAACCGGATGACTACGTGCCTGAAGTGCGCTTGCAGCACATTCGCGTCACCAATAAGGCGAAGAACACCAGCGGTACCGCCACGGTGGTTATTTTTGCCTACCCGCAAACCCTCACGGTCACGCCTTTTCATGTGCCAGTGCTCAGAGGCAACGAGCCGATTGAATTCAGGTTGCCAGCAGAAATGCACGACCTTGCAACCTGGAAGGTTTTTGGCGAGGGAGAGGTTCAAGGCAATGTGTATATTCCGCCGAGCCCAGCCAAAGCGCCCGTCAGCGTGGTCATGGCCGATATCGATAACAGGTTCAGCGGTTATGCGATTGTCCAGCACAATTATCAGGACCCCCCCATCCGTTGGACTGAACTTACTGCATTCGAAATCCAAGTGCGAGGTCAGCCCATCTGCCTGGCCAATGGCATGCAGCAGATCACGCTAGAGATTGTGGTGGAAACCACGGAAGTTGATTACATGGGTCAAAAACTGGCGATCCCGCTGACACCGACCGAGCTCTCCAGCATGAGGCTGGTTCACCGTAACACCGGGGTCGAGGTGCCGTTTATCGATAAGGAAGACGACGGGTTGGCACATGGAGATGCGAGCTGGGCCACTCACGTGAAATCAAACCGTTTCAAAGCTTACGGTGCTCCGGCATCCAGCGACGGCCCAGCCGTGCGCTCCGAAGATACACGCAAGGCCAGGATTCTCTGGGTTCAAAGCGGCATAGCCGAGGAGCGGGAGTTCTACGCCAGGTTCCAGTCTGACGACGACGTGTGGTGGAATTCGCTTGACAAAAAGAGTGTTGTCAAGCTCCAAGCCATAGCACCCACGGACCCGGGGAAAGATGATTACAAGCTTACACGTAAACGCGTAGCCAATATCCGCGGCTTCATACCCGACAAAGAGCCCCAAGATCCCTTCGGTTACATGCTGGAGTCGATCGATTACTGGCACCTGCAATACACGGAGGCGATGCAAAACATCGACTTCGCCACGCTTCAGTTCGAGGGGGGCGCCGCCTCCGTACGTTGGGAAAGCGAGCAGGGGGATGAGGTGTTTTTCAGTTACATGTGCTGTGCCTTCAGGGAGTCGCCGGTGCCGGGGCAGCCGGACAAGCCCGCTGAGCTCAAGGAAGACGCGATGCTGACTGCCATGGCCGCACAGCTCAAGTATACCGGCATCGAGAAGGCATTGATCGAAGGGGAGGAGCCAGGGTTTGGGCAATTGTTCATCGTGCTGCATCGCGTGGATAACATGCCGTTCTGGAGTGACGTCCATGCAAACGGTGATCAAACCAAGATGTTCAGGGCCGCGCTGGATAAACCGATGATGCTCATACTCCGCGATACGCGAGGAAACCGGCATCGGTTGCGTATCGGCTTCCCGCCGGCCAGCATTCAAGATGGTCGCAACCAGGTGGTGTTATCCATTCAATGAATTGCACCCGCCTCGTCAAGCGGGGCGGGGCTTTCCTCTAAAAGGTTCTGGCTATGACCACTAAATCATTACTGCACTCCAACGCCTTCAACTTCCTCAGTTTCCTCAACAACAGCGTCGACCCCCGCACCGGCCAGTACACCCTGGGCATCGAGTTGCCGGAGCTGGTCGCCAATAACCTCAGTGGCCCTTCGCTGCCTCTGCACATCGGTTTCAACCCGATGAACACCCAGGACTCGGGCTTTGGCATGGGCTGGACCCTCAACCTCACCCAATACGACCCCGGCACCAATCTGTTGCACCTGCACACCGGTGAAAGCTTCAAGGTCACCGGCAGCGATGCCAGCGACGGCACCGGCAAGGTGTTCAAAGAGCGCAAGCTGCGCAGCTTCCACTTCCATGATCACGGCGCGGGCTATCGCGTCGAGCACAAGGCCGGCCTGGTCGAACTGCTCGAATTGAAAGGCCCCAGCGACAATCTTATCGCCGTGCCCACCCGGGTCGAGGCGCCTTCGGGCCATGGCATCACCCTGAGCTACAACATTTTCCAGAAGGCCCCATGCCTGGTCGGCATCGAGGACGACACCGGGCTCAAGCTGCTGGCCATCACCTACACCGACGACCTAATCACCGTCGATTTGCACCCGGAATCCGGTCCCGGCTTTACCCCACTGGCCCGTTACACCCTGGAATACGACCGCCGCTTCAGCCCGGCGGTGCGCCTGCCCCATACCATTGTCCTGCCCAGCGACGACAAGGCCAGCTGGGGGCTCGATTACGACAAGGTGCGTGAGGTGGTCTGCCTGACAAAAGTGCGTAGCCCGGTCGGCGGCGTCGAGACCATCGAGTACAACGATGACGGCCACCTCTTCCCCGGCGACGTGCGTGACGCGCTGCCCCGGGTGACCAAGCACACCATCAAGCCTGGTGCCGAGCAGCCCGACATGGTCACCACCTACGCTTACACCAGCAACAACTTCCTTGGCAGGGGCAGCGGCATCACGTGGCGCGACAACGGCGAGGACAACCTTTACGAGTTCACTGGCACCGATTTCAGCTACGGTTCGACCGCGACTTACCTGGCTGACGCTACCCCTCTGCGCACCATCACTCGCAGCTTCAACCGCTTCCACCTGCTGACCCGGCAAGTGACCGAGCAGGTCCACGAGGTCTACGACGAAGGCGCCACGCAGCCCCGGCGCGAAACCTGCCTGCATGAGCTCGAGACCGTCTACCACGAGACCAACGAGGAGTTCAAGCTGCAGCCGAACTACTTCCAGATGCCCAAGCA
>NZ_SSOE01000047.1:0-2635 GCF_029871175.1 Pseudomonas sp. BN607 | reverse complement strand
CTGTGGGAGATTCTATGGTTTTCAGCAAGCCAATTTCCGGCTTTTGGTGACGTATTCGCCCTGATCTCGCATCAGGGCGAATGCGACGCGAGCGAGCTTGCGAGCCAAGATCACTAGTGCCTGGGTCGTTGCTTTACCGTTGCTCCGATACTGCTCATACACGTCCTTCCAGGTAGTTGACCTACTGGCCGACATCGCTGCGTTATGCAACAAACGACGAATCTCCGAACAGCCTCGCTTTGTAAGGCGGCGGCGTCCATTCTTTTGCCCGGAGTCATTCACTCGCAGGTCCATCCCCAAGAAGGCGATGTAAGCGTCACTGCTTTTGAATTCGCCTCTGATAAACGCCATTACCAGTGCTGACGCTGTGAGAAAACCAATACCTTCCACGGCCTGGCAGCGAATAACCTGTTCAAGCAGCCCTGCCTCTCGCAATACTTCTTTGATCTTCTTTTGTATCAGCAAGTCCAGCCGTTCTATCGACTTGACGAAGGTTTCGAAGGCTGCTTTCAACAGGCCCTCGTTAGCCCAGCTCTGCGTCATTGCAGTACGGGCCGATACCAGCGCAGCCCTGCGCCGCAGAAGGCTCTGCAGCTTGCCGTAGACGGCGGGAGGCGGGGTCCAAGGGCGAAGATCCTCACCCTCGTTTTTCAGAAAACGGGACAGCAACCGCGCATCGGACGGGTCAGTTTTGACTCGGCCGCCAACACTCTTGCGATAGTTACTCAGTTGAAATCCATCAATGACATAAACATCAAAGCCCATGCCGTGGGCTAGCTCGACCAGATCCAAGTGATAGATGTTGGTCGCTTCAACGGCGATAGCCGTGTTCAGTGGCTGCTGCTTGAGCCACTTATTGATTTCAGATTTGGAGTTTTTCAGCTTGATGATCTCATCACGCTCCTCGTGATGGATCACCAATTCAGCTTTTGCAACGTCCGCTCCAATGATCGACTTCACTACCTGCATTGCCATCGGCGGCTCTCCACGTTATGGTTTTTCGGCTTGAAGGGCTTTCACCAAGAGGCGCTGGCTTGCTTCTATCGTCGCTTGCAAACGATGCATTCTTTATCGGCGCTTTGGTGGAAGGGGTGGGGCGATGTCTCCCACGGTCTGTACTGCTCGTAACAGTCAGAATCGGGCATTTAGTCCCACCACCCCTTCAAGTCTAACCATACAAGCGGGCTTGCCCCGGTACAAACCGGAGACATCGTTTACATTTCAAACCGGGGACATGGTTTACAGGCTAAAGCATGATCAGGAGGTACCTGATCATGCCCTGGAACCAAGAGTCCCCCATGGATCAACGAGTCAGATTGATTGGCGAGTGGCTTTCCGGTGATTACACCAAGAGTCAGCTTGCTCGCCGTTACAACGTCAGCCGCCCCACGGTCGACAAATGGATATCGCGATATTCTGCGGGCGGTGCTGAAGCGCTGTCCGATGCTTCACGGCGCCCCGACAACAGCCCTAACAAGACCAGTGACGAGCTGTTGGCCCGCATTGTTGCGATGAAAGAGGCGCACGATAAATGGGGCCCCAAGAAGCTCATGGAACTACTGCGCCTTGAAGACCCATCGATTGATTGGCCGTCTCCGAGCACTGCGGGGCAGTGGCTGGACCGAATGGGCATGGTTCATAAGCGTGGGCCAAAACGGCGATACGGTAAAAGCCCCACAAAGATGAGGGAGGCCAACGAGCCGAACAAGACCTGGTGCATCGACTACAAGGGTCAGTTCAAGATGCTCAACGGTCAGTGGTGCTACCCACTAACGGTTACAGACCATGCTTCGCGCCTCATCTTGGCCTGCAAAGCCCACAAGAACATCATGACGCAGCCGGTCATACAGACGCTTGAGTGGCTATTTCAGGAGCACGGAATGCCAGAGGTCATCCGCTCTGACAACGGCAGCCCATTTGCTTCAGTCGGGCTGGCAAGGATGTCCACAATTGCTGTCTGGTTGATCCGCCTCGGGATTATTCCCGAACGGACCGCACCCGCGCGCCCAGATCAGAATGGCCGTCACGAGCGGATGCATCGCAGCATGAAGCTTGAACTGCCTCTGGGGCACAATCTGATTGATCAGCAATTGCTGCTTGAGCACTTCCGACACGAGTTCAACTATGTCCGCCCCCATGAAGCGTTGGAGATGAAGCGTCCATGTGCCATCCAATCGGCCTTACCCAGGATGCCTGCCTATCGTGGAGTATCCCGCCGAAATGGCTGTCCGCAGTGTCAGGCAAAATGGCTCGATCAAGTGGAAAGGCAAGCTGCTTTTCATCAGCGAGGCCTTGTCGGGCGAGAGGATCGGCTTGAAAGAGGTGGAAGATGATGTTTGGGATGTGTTCCTGTGTAACCATCTCCTGGGAAGGCTTGGACGGGGTGAAAACCGCGTCCAAGCCTCAAATGTGTAAACCATGTCCCCGGTTTACGATGTAAAGGATGTCCCCGGTCGTACACCCGCGAAGAATCCAACACGGTGCATGGCACCGGCTCCGCCGGTGTTCGCGGGTAAACCCGCTCCCACAGGGATCGCGCTGGATTCTAGAAATTGAGCAAGCCAGTTGTTTACCCAGGTACTGCATCAGCCTCAAGCCTGCGGGGGTACCTGTGGGAGCGGGCTTGTCCCGCGAA
>NZ_SSOE01000046.1:0-29808 GCF_029871175.1 Pseudomonas sp. BN607 | reverse complement strand
CATTTAGTCCCACCACCCCTTCAAGTCTAACCATACAAGCGGGCTTGCCCCGCGAAGCATCCAGCACGGTGGATGGCACGGGCTTCGCCCGTGTTCGCGGGACAAGCCCGCTCCCACAGTCCAATTGCGCTAGATTCTGGAAATTGAGCAAGTCAGTTGTTTCCCCAGGTACTGCATCAGCCTCAAGCCAGCGGGGGTACCTGTGGGAGCGGGCTTGTCCCGCGAAGAATCCAACACGGTGGATGGCACGGGCTTTGCCCGTGTTCGCGGGACAAGCCCGCTCCCACAGGGGATCGCGCTAGCTTCTAGAAATTGAACAAGCCAGTTGTTCCCCCAGGTACTGCATCAGGGGGTACCTGTGGGAGCGGGCTTGCCCCGCGAAGAATCCAACACGGTGGATGGCACCGGCTCCGCCGGTTTTCGCGGCTAAAGCCGCTCCCACAGGGCGCCGACGCTGATTCAAACATAGCCCAAGAAAAAGCCCCGCCAGTTCGCACTGGCGGGGCTTTTTCATTCAGCCTTGGCTATCAACCGTGATGAGGCTTGTGCTCATCGGCGGCTTCCAGCGCTGGCTCCCCGGCGGCGGCGGCAGCTTCTTGCGCAGCTTTGGCGGCAGCCTCGGCCTCGCGCTTGCGGCGGCGCACTTCACGCGGGTCGTTCGGCGCGCGGCCGTTGGACAGCATGACAGTAGCAGGCGCTACCACGGCAGGGGCTTCTACGGGTGCAGGCTCGACGACGGCAGGTACAGGCTCGGCCACCACTTCTGGCTGGGCTTCGACAACCGGGACAGGCTGCTCGGCAACCGGCGCGACTTCGATCACGGCTGGGGCCTGTTCGATTTCACCAGCTTCTACAGCAGGGGCTTCCACTGGGGCTTCAACAGCCACGGTTTCGGCAACCACAGTCGGCTCGACAGCAGGTGCTTCGCCAAATGGCTGCGGAGCAACTTCGACCACTGGCTCGGCAGTTGCCTCGACCACGGCCACCGGCTCGCTGACCGGTTGCTCGACCACTGGGGCCACGGCGACTGCTTCCTCTGCCTTGGCTACAGCTTCGACCTGCTCGACCTTTTCAGCCTGCTCGGCCGGTTGGGCGACTTCGCTGTTGTCGGTTTCGGCAACGGCAACGGCAGCGACTTCAGCGGTGGCGCGCTCGGCCTGCTGGTTGGCCTGGGCCTCGGCATCGCTGCTGATGTTGCTGGTGGCCACGGCGGCAGTCACGGCCAAGCCGGCGGCCAGTTCGGCACCCAGCTCGCTGGCCTGGTGCTGTTGTGGCTGCTCTTCGCTGCCTTCTTCTTCGCCGTCGATCAGCTCGCCATTGGCGTTGCGCTGGCGCTCACGGCGGTTGCTGCGGCGACGCTGGCCACGCGAACGGCGGCGCGGGCGCTCGCCATCGGTGCCTTCCTGCTCGTCTTGCAGCAGCTCTTCGTTCGGCAGTTGCTCTTCGGCCAATTCGGCAGCCTGCTCGGCGGCTTCCTCGGCTGCACGTGGCTGACGCTCTTCACGTGCTGGGCGCGGGGCGCGTTCTTCGCGAGGTGCGCGTTCGTCACGCGGGGCACGTTCTTCACGAGGTGCGCGTTCTTCACGTGGGGTGCGTTCTTCGCGAGGTGCGCGTTCTTCACGTGGAGCACGTTCTTCGCGAGGTGCGCGTTCTTCACGTGGAGCACGTTCTTCACGCGGGGCACGCTCTTCGCGTGGAGCACGTTCTTCGCGGGCTACACGCTCTTCACGTGGCTGGCGCTCTTCGCGTTCGGCTGGCGGGGTGGCGTCCAGTGGTTCGCGCAGTTCGCGCACACGCTCTTCGCCACGGTTGCCGCGGCGGTCTTCGCGTGGCTGGCGCGGTGCACGCTCTTCACGCGGTGCACGCTCCTCGCGTGGGCTGCGTTCTTCGCGTGGAGCACGCTCTTCGCGTGGCGCACGCTCCTCGCGTTGCTGGCGTTCTTCGCGTGGTGCCCGCTCGGCGCGTTCCTCGCGCGGCTTGCGCTCTTCGTCGCGGCGGCCGTTACGGTTGCGGCTCTGCTGGCGGCCGTTACGACGCTCTTCATTGCGTTGGCTGCGCTCGGCGGCCGGTTTTTCGGCAGCGGTAACCACTGGCGCAGCAGCTGGCTCGTCCTTGCCGGCGAACAGGCTGACCAGCGACTTCACAAGGCCCTTGAACAGGCTTGGCTCGGGAGCGCTCGGGGCCGGGGCGACCGGAGCGGCAGGCTGCGCTTCATCAGCGGCGGCTGGGACCGGGGCATTGGCGCGGGCCGGGGCGGTTTTCACTGCGGCTTCCTGGCGAACCAGGGTGCGGGTAGCGGTCGGCTGCGGCGCTTCCTCTGCCTCGGTGGCGGCAATTTCGTAGCTGGACTGGTTGTTCAGCACTTCCGGGTTGTCGTCGCGCAGGCGCTGGACTTCGAAGTGCGGGGTTTCCAGGTGGTCGTTCGGCAGAATGATGATGCGCGCACGGGTGCGCAGCTCGATCTTGGTGATCGAATTGCGTTTCTCGTTGAGCAGGAATGCAGCCACCGGGATCGGGACCTGGGCACGTACTTCGGCGGTGCGGTCTTTCAGTGCTTCTTCTTCGATCAGGCGCAGGATGGCCAGCGACAGCGATTCGACGTCACGGATGATGCCGGTGCCGGAGCAGCGTGGGCAGACGATGCCGCTGCTTTCGCCCAGCGACGGGCGCAGGCGCTGACGGGACATTTCCAGCAGGCCGAAGCGCGAGATGCGGCCAACCTGCACGCGGGCGCGGTCGGCTTCCAGGCATTCACGCACACGTTCTTCAACGGCGCGTTGGTTTTTCGCCGGGGTCATGTCGATGAAGTCGATGACGATCAGGCCGCCGATGTCACGCAGGCGCAACTGGCGGGCGATTTCTTCGGCCGCTTCCAGGTTGGTCTGCAGGGCGGTTTCTTCGATGTCGCTGCCTTTGGTGGCGCGCGCCGAGTTGATGTCGATGGACACCAGGGCTTCGGTCGGGTCGATCACGATCGAACCGCCGGACGGCAGGTCGACCACGCGCTGGAAGGCGGTTTCGATCTGGCTTTCGATCTGGAAGCGGTTGAACAGCGGCACGCTGTCTTCGTACAGCTTGACCTTGCTGGCGTACTGCGGCATCACCTGGCGGATGAAGGTCAGGGCTTCTTCCTGGGCGTCGATGCTGTCGATCAGCACCTCGCCGATGTCCTGGCGCAGGTAGTCGCGGATGGCGCGGATGATGACGTTGCTTTCCTGGTAGATCAGGAATGGCGCGGCGCGGTCCAGGGACGCTTCCTTGATGGCGGTCCACAATTGCAGCAGATAGTCCAGGTCCCACTGCATTTCTTCGCTGCTGCGGCCAAGGCCGGCAGTGCGCACGATCAGGCCCATGTCGCCCGGTACGGTCAGGCCGTTCAGGGCTTCGCGCAGTTCGTTGCGCTCTTCGCCTTCGATGCGGCGCGAGATGCCGCCGGCACGCGGGTTGTTGGGCATCAGTACCAGGTAGCGACCGGCCAGGCTGATGAAGGTCGTGAGGGCGGCGCCTTTGTTGCCGCGCTCTTCCTTCTCGACCTGGACAATGACTTCCTGGCCTTCGCTGAGTACTTCCTTGATGTTGACCCGGCCTTCTGGGGCCTTCTTGAAGTATTCGCGGGAGATTTCCTTCAGCGGCAGGAAGCCGTGACGTTCGGAACCGAAGTCGACGAAGGCGGCTTCGAGGCTGGGTTCGATGCGGGTGATCTTGCCTTTGTAGATGTTGGCCTTTTTCTGCTCGCGCGCGCCAGACTCGATGTCCAGGTCGTACAGGCGTTGGCCGTCCACCAGGGCTACACGCAACTCTTCGGGTTGAGTTGCGTTAATCAGCATTCTTTTCATGTTGTACCGTCGGTTTCCGGGCTGCCGGAAACGGCGTTCGGCACACACGACGTCTCATGGTCGGTGCCAAGGTGCGCAAAGGGTGGGCGGGCCACCCCCGTGTCGAGCGACGTTCGGCACCAGCCGGTTGCCCAGCCTGCCGTTGTCGCGACGACGCGTCCTGTTTGCTGCGGTGCCAACAAGGCCCCGGTGGCTTCGAATGGGTATCCGAATCAACCAAGCGGGCCTTGTGCACTCAGTCAGGAGGAGGAATCAACCGTCAGCCGTGGACGCCCGGGGGCATCTGTTCAGGACCTTATCCGCTCGCCAGCCGTCAGTGGGCTGGTGGCCGGACGCGGTGCTACACGGTCCGAGGGCTGTGCATCTCCACCCTGCACGTATCCCTGATAATTCGGGTGCTGCCGCGCGCTGAATCCGCAACGGGTTGCATTTTTCGCCAGCTTCGAATGGGAAGCTGACGCCATTACATGTCCAAGGCAGGTATTTCCGAAGCATTCGCCGTGCGTTGCGTGGAAGCGACGGGGCGGGCAGAGGTACAACGAAAAGAATCGGGTAAGCAGGTGAAACACCGCACTTGTCGTTTTTTTCGGTCTTCTCTACACAGCGCTGGTGGCGATTCCAGGCAATTCGGTAAACTGGCGAAAACCCCGTAGGACGGCCTCGCGTCCTGCAGAATTGCGTAGGTCAGGAACCGGCCAAGGGCCTGGTTTCACTGGCCTGCCGCTTTTGGCGGCGTTCGCGACTATAGCAGCAATGATTAAGTGCTTCAATTCCATAAAAAATTGTTATCATTCCCGCCATGACGACCAATACCCCTCCGACTTCCGGCGTTCAGCTGATCGAAGTCGCGCCGGAGCTTGCCGGCCAACGCATCGACAATTTCCTTATCACGGCGCTCAAGGGCGTGCCCAAGACCCTGGTCTATCGCATCCTGCGCAAGGGTGAGGTAAGGGTCAACAAGGGCCGCGTGAAGCCGGAATACAAGATTCAGGCCGGTGACATCGTGCGGGTACCGCCCGTCCGCCTGCCCGAGCGTGACGAACCGGCGCCGGTGGCCCAGGGCTTGTTGCAGCGCCTGGAGGCCGCCATCGTCTACGAAGACAAGGCGCTGATCGTGATGAACAAGCCGGCCGGCATCGCCGTGCATGGCGGCAGCGGCCTGAGCTTTGGCGTGATCGAGGCGCTGCGCCAGCTGCGTCCGGATGCCAAGGAGCTGGAGCTGGTGCACCGCCTGGACCGCGACACCTCCGGGCTGCTGATGATCGCCAAGAAGCGCAGCATGCTGCGCCACCTGCATGCCGCCCTGCGCGGCGATGGGGTCGACAAGCGCTACATGGCGCTGGTGCGCGGCCACTGGCCGACCGCGAAAAAGCAAGTGAACGCGCCCCTGCTCAAGAGCAACCTGCGGTCGGGCGAGCGCATGGTCGAAGTGAACGACGAGGGCAAGGAGGCGCTGACCCTGTTCCGCGTGCTGCGCCGCTTCGGCGACTTCGCCACTATCGTCGAGGCGCGCCCGATAACTGGCCGTACCCACCAGATTCGCGTGCACACCTTGCATGCCGGGCACATGATTGCTGGTGACAGCAAGTATGGCGACGAAGACTTCAGTCGCGAAATCCGAGAGCTCGGAGGCAAGCGCCTGTTCCTGCATGCCTATGCGTTGACCGTGCCGCTGCCCGACGGCGGCGAGCTCAAGCTTGAAGCGCCTGTGGACGAGGTGTGGGCCAAGACTGTGGAGCGTTTGAGTGCGCCGTGACTATGAGTTGCTGATCTTCGACTGGGACGGCACGTTGGCCGATTCCATCGGGCGTATCGTCGAGGCCATGAACGCCGCTGCCGAACGTGCCGGGGAGGCACAAAGCAGCGAAGATGCGGTCAAGGGCATCATTGGCCTGGCCCTGGGCGAGGCGATCCACACCTTGTACCCGCACCTGGCGCCCGCGCAGGTCGATAGCTTCCGCCAGCACTACGCCGATATCTACATGGCGCTGGACCAGCAGCCCTCGCCGTTGTTCGAGGGTGTGACCGAATCGCTGGACGCCTTCCGTGCCGAGGGCTACCGCCTGGCGGTGGCCACCGGCAAGGCCCGTCGCGGGCTGGACCGGGTGCTGAAGGCCAACGGCTGGGAGCGGTTCTTCGACATCACCCGCGCCGCCGACGAAACGCGTGGCAAGCCGCACCCGCTGATGCTCGAGCAGATCCTTGATCATTGCGGCGTCGAACCGGGCCGCGCGCTGATGGTCGGTGATTCGGCATTCGACCTGCAGATGGCCAGCAATGCCGGCATGCATTCGGTGGCGGTGGGCTATGGTGCCATGTCGCTGCAGGCGCTGGCCGAGTTCGGGCCGCAGGTGTGCATCGATCATTTTTCCCAGTTGCGCGAGTGGCTGGGTGGTTCTGCAATTCCACTTCCAAGGTAGGTGAGCATGGCTGACGAATGGAAGGCCCCCGAGGCCGAGCCCGAGGAGCGCGAGGAGCGCAAGAGCTGGAAACTGCTGGAGAAAACCTTGCTGGCCAGCGTGCAGGAGCAGCGCCGATCCCGGCGTTGGGGCATCTTTTTCAAGCTGCTGACCTTCGTCTACCTGTTCGGCATCCTGGCCTTGTTCTCCCCGCTGATGGACATGGACAAGGCCGCATCGCGCAGTGCCAGCCATACCGCGCTGGTCGAGGTGCGCGGGGTGATTGCCGACCAAGAGGCAGCCAGTGCTGACAATATCGTCAAGAGCCTGCGCGAGGCGTTCAAGGACGGCAAGACCAAGGCTGTGGTGATGCGCATCAACAGCCCAGGCGGCAGTCCGGTGCAGGCGGGTTACGTGTATGACGAGATTCGCCGCCTGCGCGCCGAGTATCCGGCCATCAAGCTGTATGCAGTCATTGCTGATCTTGGTGCTTCCGGTGCCTATTACATTGCCAGTGCGGCGGACGAGATCTATGCCGACAAGGCCAGCCTGGTGGGCTCGATTGGTGTGACGGCGGCCGGTTACGGCTTTGTCGGCACCATGGAGAAGCTGGGCGTGGAGCGGCGTGCCTACACCTCGGGTGAGCACAAGGCCTTCCTTGATCCGTTCTCCCCTGAAAAGCCAGAAGAAACCCGGTTCTGGCAGGGGGTGCTGGACACCACGCACAACCAGTTCATCGCCATGGTCAAGCAAGGGCGCGGCGAGCGCCTGAAGGATAAGGACCACCCGGAGTTGTTCAGTGGCCTTATCTGGTCGGGCGAGCAGGCCAAGGCGCTGGGGCTGGTGGATGGGCTGGGCAGTGCCAGCTACGTGGCGCGTGAAATTGTAGGCGAGAAGGAGCTGGTGGACTTCACTGTGCAGGAGTCGCCGTTCGATCGCTTCTCCAAGCGCGTGGGGGCCAGCGTGGCTGAGCATCTGGCGATGTGGATGGGGTTCCAGGGGCCGCAGTTGCGTTGAGTTCGGAGTGCATTTTGCGGCGCCTTTGAGATCGAGCGCCGCGCGGGCGGCGCTCGATCTCACAGGCGCAGAAATCTCAAGTCAGGCTCAAGGGACAACCACCCCCTCCCGAGTCAACATATCCACCAGTCGAATCAACGGCAGACCGATCAGGCTGGTCGAATCGCACCCATGGGTGCTCTGGAACAAACTCACCCCCAGACCCTCCGCCTTGAAGCTCCCTGCGCAATCCAGCGGTTGTTCCGCCGCCACATAGCGCTCCACCTGCTCGCGGCTCAGCTCGCGCATCGTCACGGTAAACGGCACGCAATCCACCTGGCATTGCCCGGTGGCGCTGTTCAGCAGTGCCAGCCCGGTCAGGAAGCTTACCTGTTGCCCGCTGCACTCCAGCAGCTGCTCACAGGCTCGCTCGAAGGTGTGCGGCTTGCCCAGCACCTGCTCACCCAGCACTGCTACCTGGTCCGAACCGATGATCAGGTGCCCTGGATGGCTGCCTGCCAGGGCCTCGGCCTTTAGCCTGGCCAGTCGGCGCACCAGCTCTACGGCGGGCTCGTCATTCAGGCGCTGCTCGTCTATATCGGGGCTTGCCCACGTGTAGGGCAGGCGCAGGCGGGCGAGCAGTTCGCGGCGATAGGCAGAGCTGGAAGCCAGTAACAGAGGAAGCATGGTAGACTCCTGAATCAGTTGAATAAATTCTATCACGCACGATGCCGCCTAATTTCCTTTGACAGGGGCGGGGGGCATCCCTATTATGCTGCGCCTATGTTGAATGACCCGATTCCACCTCACGTTGACCCGCGCAAATTAGCCGATCGTGGCGTAACCCTTAACGGTTCGCTGCAACTCGCTGATTTGGAAAGACTCTGCGACCCGCTTTCCGACAATGTCGGTACGGTGCAGGCGAAGTTCGATTTTGAACGAGATGAACAGCACGTGGTGGTTATCCACAGCGAGCTGGACGTCGAGGTCAAGATGGTTTGCCAGCGTTGTCTTGAGCTGGTCACCCTGCCGATCCACAGCGAATGTACTTACGCCGTGGTGAAGGAGGGTGCGAATACCCAGTCGTTGCCGAAAGGCTATGACGTGCTGGAACTGGGCGAAGATCCTTTGGATCTGCAGGCATTGATCGAGGAGGAGCTTCTGCTCGCCTTGCCAATCGTGCCTGCTCATCATCCGGAAGAATGCCAGCAGCCGGCGGGCGCAGACGAGCCCGAATCGAGCAAGGACGAGGTATCGCGGTCCAACCCGTTCAGTGTTTTGGCGCAGTTAAAGCGTGACCCAAACGTTTAGGAGTTAATCAATTATGGCTGTTCAGCAGAACAAAAAATCCCGCTCTGCCCGTGACATGCGCCGTTCGCACGACGCCCTGTCGGAAAACGCGCTGTCGGTAGAGAAAACCACCGGTGAAGTTCACCTGCGCCACCACGTATCGCCAGAAGGCGTATACCGTGGTCGCAAAGTGGTCGACAAGGGCGCTGACGAGTAATCCTTGTCCGCTCAGATCATCGCGATCGACGCAATGGGCGGGGACTTCGGTCCCCGCAGCATTGTCCAGGCTAGCATTGCCTGCCTGTCTGCTACCCCCTCGCTGCACCTGACCCTCGTCGGTCAACCCTCCCTCCTGGAAGATCTTGTCAGCGGCCTTGCGGCTGCGGATCGCGCGCGCCTGCAGATTGTCGCCGCCAGTGAGGTGGTCGGTATGGACGAGCGGCCATCCCAGGCGTTGCGCGGCAAACCGGATTCGTCGATGCGCATCGCCCTTGAGTTGGTGCGAGACGGCAAGGCCCAGGCCTGCGTCAGTGCCGGCAACACCGGGGCGCTGATGGCGCTGTCGCGTTTCGTGCTCAAGACCCTGCCGGGCATTGACCGGCCAGCCATGGTGGCGGCCATTCCGACCCAGGCTGGTTATTGCCAGTTGCTCGACCTCGGGGCCAATGTCGACTGCAGTGCCGAAAATCTCTACCAGTTCGCTGTCATGGGCTCGGTGGCCGCCCAGGCGTTGGGTGTGCATCGGCCACGCGTGGCGCTGTTGAATATCGGCACCGAGGACATCAAGGGTAACCAGCAGGTCAAGCTGGCTGCCACGCTGTTGCAGAACGCCCGCGGCCTTAACTACGTCGGTTTCGTCGAAGGGGACGGCCTGTACCGTGGAGAGGCGGACGTGGTGGTGTGTGACGGTTTTGTCGGCAATATCCTGCTCAAATCCAGCGAAGGCCTGGCGACGATGATCGGCGCGCGCATCGAAAAACTGTTCAAGGGCGGTGCCTTTGCCCGCGTCGCCGGGGCGATGGCCATGCCGCTGCTCAAGCGTCTGCAGGCCGATCTGGCGCCAGCACGGCATAATGGTGCGAGCTTCCTGGGGCTGCAGGGTATCGTCATCAAGAGCCACGGCTCGGCGGGCGTGCAGGGGTTTCAGAGTGCCATCCAACGGGCGTTGATCGAGATTCAGGAAAACCTGCCGCAGCGGCTGCATGGCCGCCTCGAAGACCTGTTGCCTTAGGCTTTTCCCCGATGAAGTGCTTAAATGTGACCGCTTGGTCTGTGTTTCCATCCAAGTTTTCAGATTCCGCGTCTGGCTTCGCGCCTGGCGCACACTATCCGACGACAAGATCATAAGGGCTTGTTCAATGTCTGCATCCCTCGCATTTGTCTTTCCCGGTCAAGGCTCCCAGTCACTGGGCATGCTCGCCGAGCTCGGCGCCGAGAAGCCAGTGATCATCGAAACCTTCAAGGAAGCTTCCGAGGCACTCGGTTACGACCTGTGGAAGCTGATCCAGGAAGGCCCGGAAGAGCAACTCAACCAGACCGACAAGACCCAGCCGGCCATCCTCACCGCGTCCATCGCGCTGTGGCGCCTGTGGCTGGCGGAAGGCGGCGCTACGCCAGCCTTCGTTTCCGGTCATAGCCTGGGTGAATACAGTGCTTTGGTTGCCGCTGGCAGCATAAGCCTGAAAGACGCCGTTCGCCTGGTCGAGCGCCGTGGTCAGTTGATGCAGGAAGCCGTGCCGGCAGGCCACGGTGCCATGGCTGCAATCCTTGGCCTGGACGACGCCGTAGTCGTAGAAATCTGCGCCGAAGCGGCTGAAGACCAAGTGGTCAGCGCCGTCAACTTCAACTCGCCAGGCCAGGTGGTCATTGCCGGTAACAAGGCTGCGGTAGATCGCGCCATGGAGCTGTGCAAGGCCAAGGGTGCCAAGCGCGCCCTGCCGCTGGCGGTCAGCGTGCCGTCGCACTGCGCCCTGATGAAGCCGGCCGCCGAGCGCTTTGCCGAATCGGTCAACGCCATCGAATGGAAAGCGCCGCAAATTCCGGTAGTGCAAAACGTCACTGCCGCCGTTGCCGCCGACCTCGACGCCCTCAAGCATGACCTGCTGGCACAGCTGTACCAGCCGGTGCGCTGGGTGGAGTGCGTGCAGACCCTGGCTGCGAATGGCGCGGTCAACCTGGTCGAGTGCGGTCCGGGCAAGGTCCTGGCTGGCCTGAACAAGCGTTGCGCCGAAGGCGTGACCACCTACAACCTCAACACCCCTGACGCCGTTGCCGCCACCCGTGCGGCACTGGCCTGATTTGGAGAAGCTTGCATGAGCCTGCAAGGTAAAGTTGCACTGGTGACCGGCGCCAGCCGTGGCATTGGCCAGGCCATCGCCCTCGAGCTGGGCCGCCAAGGCGCCACCGTGATCGGCACAGCCACGTCGGCATCCGGCGCTGAGCGCATTGCTGCCACCCTGAAAGAGCACGGCATCACCGGCACCGGCATGGAACTGAACGTGACCAGCGCCGAATCCGTTGAAGCGGTACTGGCGGCCATTGCCGAGCAGTTCGGTGCGCCGGCCATCCTGGTCAACAACGCCGGCATCACCCGCGACAACCTCATGCTGCGCATGAAAGACGACGAGTGGTTCGACGTCATCGACACCAACCTGAACAGCCTCTACCGTCTGTCCAAGGGCGTGCTGCGTGGCATGACCAAGGCACGTTGGGGTCGTATCATCAGCATCGGCTCGGTCGTCGGCGCCATGGGTAACGCTGGCCAGGCCAACTACGCGGCCGCCAAGGCTGGCCTGGAAGGCTTCAGCCGCGCCCTGGCGCGTGAAGTGGGCTCGCGCGGCATCACCGTCAACTCGGTGACCCCGGGCTTTATCGACACCGACATGACGCGCGAACTGCCAGAGGCACAGCGCGAAGCCCTGCAGACCCAGATTCCGCTGGGCCGCCTGGGTCAGGCCGACGAAATCGCCAAGGTGGTTTCGTTCCTGGCGTCCGACGGCGCAGCCTACGTGACCGGCGCTACCGTGCCGGTCAACGGCGGGATGTACATGTAACACTGCAACTCAATGTGACGGGTTTCGTAAAAAAAGAGTCATACTGCGAGCCTAAAATCCGTTATAAAGCTGCAACCAGATTCCAGGCAGCGGGTGTGGTGACTAGCCTGAAGGTGCGTTTCGCTTGAAAAGCAAACGTCTTTCTATAAAATTAGCCACCGGCCAGCTGCCTGACATATATCCATTAGGAGTGAGAACTAGGTATGAGCACCATCGAAGAACGCGTCAAGAAAATCGTCGCCGAGCAACTGGGCGTCAAGGAAGAAGAAGTGACTAATGAGAAGTCCTTCGTTGATGACCTGGGTGCCGATTCGCTTGACACCGTTGAACTGGTGATGGCTCTGGAAGAGGAATTCGAGACCGAAATCCCTGACGAAGAAGCTGAGAAGATCACTACCGTTCAAGCTGCTATCGACTACGTCAAAAACCACCAGGCTTAAGACGTTGTAGTCGACGCTTCTTGTCGAGAAGAACCGCACTGCCTTTGCTGGCGTGCGGTTTTTTCTTTGCGAGCGTCCTGTCGCGGTTTTCTTGGGCTCGATCCCAGGCATCGAGAGCTTGTTGCCATTTCATTCCGTTGCGCTGAATGCAATGGCAAGAAACTCTGTCATTAGAAAAGGAGAGTACTGTGTCGCGTAGACGCGTCGTGGTCACCGGTATGGGTATGCTGTCGCCACTGGGTACCGATGTACCGAGCACATGGCAGGGCATTCTGGCTGGCCGCAGTGGCATTGGTCCGATCGAACACACGGACCTGTCTGCCTACTCCACCCGTTTTGGCGGCTCGGTGAAAGGCTTCGAGGTTGAGCAGTACCTGTCGGCCAAAGAGGCCCGCAAGCTCGACCTGTTCATCCAGTATGGCCTGGCCGCTGGTTTCCAGGCGGTGCGCAATGCCGGTCTGGAAGTCACGGATGCCAACCGCGAGCGCATTGGCGTGGCCATGGGCTCGGGTATCGGCGGGCTGACCAACATCGAAGAAACCAGCCGCACCTTGCACGATTCGGGGCCGCGCCGTATTTCGCCGTTCTTCGTGCCGGGCTCGATCATCAACATGATCTCCGGTTTCCTGTCGATCCACCTGGGCCTGCAGGGGCCGAACTACGCCATCGCCACCGCCTGCACCACCGGCACCCATTGCATCGGCATGGCCGCGCGCAATATCGCATACGGTGAAGCTGACGTGATGATCGCTGGCGGCGCCGAAATGGCCGCTTGCGGCCTGGGCATGGGCGGCTTCGGTGCCTCGCGTGCGCTGTCGACCCGCAACGATGAGCCGGCCCGTGCCAGCCGCCCGTGGGACAAAGGCCGTGACGGCTTCGTGTTGTCGGACGGTGCCGGTGCGCTGGTGCTTGAAGAGCTGGAACATGCCAAGGCGCGCGGTGCGACCATCTACGCCGAGCTGGTCGGCTTTGGCATGAGCGGTGACGCTTACCACATGACCTCGCCACCCGAGACCGGTGAAGGTGCTGCCCGCTGCATGGCCAATGCCCTGCGCGATGCCGGCATCCAGCCAGAAGAGGTCAGCTACATCAATGCCCATGGTACTTCGACACCTGCGGGTGACGTGGCCGAAGTGGCAGCGATCAAGCGTGTGTTCGGCGAACATGCCTACAAGCTGGCGGTCAGCTCGACCAAATCGATGACTGGCCACCTGCTGGGTGCCGCTGGCGCGGTGGAAGCAATCTTCAGCGTGCTGGCGATCAACAGCCAGATGGCACCACCGACCATCAACCTGGATGAGCCGGACGAAGGTTGCGACCTCGACTTCGTGCCGCACCAGGCGCGCAGCATGCCGATCGACGTGGTGTTGTCCAACTCGTTCGGCTTTGGCGGCACCAACGGCTCGCTGGTGTTCCGCCGGTTCGCCGGTTGATGCACAGCTGGATCGATGGCCAGCCGGCGACTGCAGTCAACCTGCAGAACCGCGGCCTGGCCTACGGCGATGGCCTGTTTGAAACCATCGCCGTGCGCGGCGGCCGGCCTAGCCTGCTGGACGGCCACCTCGCACGCCTGGCGCTGGGCTGTCAGCGCCTGGCGATCAGCGCCGACCTGGGGTTGGTGCGCGACGAGCTGCTGCGCTTTGCCAGCCAGCTCGGTGATGGCGTGGCCAAACTCATCCTCACCCGTGGCGACAGCCAGCGTGGCTATGCGCCGGTTGCTGGTGTCGCACCGCGGCGAATCCTGCAAGGCAGCCCAATACCCAGCTATCCTGTCGAGCATGCCGAGCACGGCGTGCGCTTGTTCCCTTGCCAGACCCGGCTTGGGGAACAACCGCTGCTGGCCGGCCTCAAACACCTCAACCGCCTGGAGCAGGTGCTGGCCCGTGCCGAATGGCAGGACAGCGAACATGCCGAAGGCCTGATGCGTGACGGGCAGGGCAGGGTGATCGAAGGGGTGTACAGCAATCTGTTCCTGGTGCGCGATGGCCTGCTGCTCACCGCCGACCTCAGCCGCTGTGGCGTGGCCGGGGTGATGCGCGCTGAGTTGCTGCAGCAAGCCGCGCTGCTGGGCATCCCTGTGCAGGTCCGCGACCTGCCGTTCGACGCGCTGGAGCAAGCGGATGAAGTATTTGTTTGCAATAGCGTTTACGGCATTTGGCCCGTGCGTGGCGTAGCCGCGCTAAACTGGTCGCCGGGCCCGCTCACCCGTCAACTGCAGGCCATTGCCCGTACGTTACTGGAAACCTGAATTCGTGAGACGTAAATTCCTGCTGCTGCTGGAAATGGGGCTGATCCTTGCTGGCCTGGCGCTTGGCTGGTCGGCCTGGAAGGTCAACTCGGTCCTGGAGCAGCCTTTGCACGTGACGCAGGAACGCCTGCTGGACGTGCCCAATGGCACCACCCCCAACCGCATGTTCTACCGCATGCAAACGGAAGGGCTGCTCGACGACGCCGTCTGGTTGCGCCTTTACTGGCGCTTCAACATGGCCGGCACCCCCTTGCATACCGGCGAATACCGCATTACCCCCGGCATGACCGTCGAGCAGCTGTTCGACGCCTGGCGCCGCGGCGACGTGGTGCAATACAACCTGACCCTGGTCGAAGGCTGGACCTTCCGCCAGGTCCGCTCGGCCGTGGCCAAGCATGAAAAAATCAGGCATACCCTGGACGGTCTGTCCGACGCCGAGGTCATGGACAAGCTTGGCCATACCGGCGTGTTCCCCGAAGGCCGTTTCTTCCCTGATACCTACCGCTTCGTGCGCGGCATGAGCGACGTCGAGCTATTGCAGCAGGCCTACATGCGCCTGGACGAAGTGCTGGCCAAGGAGTGGGCCGAGCGCACCACCGACCTGCCGTATCGCGACCCGTACCAGGCACTGATCATGGCTTCGCTGGTAGAGAAGGAAACCGGCATTCCACAGGAGCGCGGGCAGATAGCCGGCGTATTCGTGCGGCGAATGCGCCTGGGTATGATGCTGCAAACCGACCCGACGGTGATCTACGGCATGGGTGAGCGCTACAACGGCAAGATCACCCGCGCCGACCTGCGCGAGCCAACGCCCTACAATACCTACACCATGACCGGTCTGCCGCCCACGCCAATCGCGATGGTCGGCCGTGAGGCGATTCACGCGGCGCTCAACCCGTCAGAAGGTACCAGCCTGTACTTCGTCGCCCGTGGCGACGGCAGCCATGTGTTCTCCGACGACCTTGACGACCATAACTCGGCGGTGCGTGAGTTCCAGCTCAAGCGCCGCTCGGACTACCGCTCCAGCCCTGCACCGCAGTCGCCGTCAGCGCCGCAGCCTGAGTCGCAGCCAGGGAGTGATGAGGCTGCGCCGCCCGAAGCACCTGAGGTGGATCAGCCGGCTGCGCAGCCAGCGCCCGACGAGCCGCCGGTGCAGGACGCCCCTGCCGGCGGTGCGCAAGCGGCCGAGCGGCCATCGCCTGACGAACAACATTAAGGACTGCCTGTGAACGGCTTGTTTATTACTTTGGAAGGCCCCGAGGGCGCGGGCAAGAGCACCAATCGCGACTACTTGGCAGCGCGCTTGCGCGAGCACGGCCTTGACGTGGTGCTGACCCGGGAGCCCGGTGGTACGCCGTTGGCGGAAAAGGTGCGTGAGCTGCTACTGGCTCCCACTGAAGAAAATATGGCTGCCGATACCGAGCTGCTGCTGGTGTTCGCCGCGCGTGCCCAGCACCTGGCCCAGGTGATCCGCCCGGCCCTGGCGCGCGGAGCCGTTGTCCTGTGCGACCGGTTTACCGATGC
The DNA here is from genome assembly GCF_029871175.1 of Pseudomonas sp. BN607. NCBI lineage: Bacteria > Pseudomonadati > Pseudomonadota > Gammaproteobacteria > Pseudomonadales > Pseudomonadaceae > Pseudomonas > Pseudomonas sp. BN607. The sequence goes on along the minus strand of NZ_SSOE01000046.1, from coordinate 14,022 downwards.
CACTTACGCCTACCAAGGCGGCGGGCGTGGGTTATCGGTCGAGCGGATCGCCACCCTGGAGCAATTCGTCCAGGGTGACTTGCGCCCGGACCTTACCTTGGTATTCGACTTGCCAGTGGAAGTGGGCCTGGCCCGCGCCGCCGCCCGGGGCCGTCTGGACCGTTTCGAACAGGAAGGCCAGGGGTTCTTCGAAGCCGTACGCCAGGCCTACCTGCAACGAGCCCAGCGCGAACCGCAGCGCTATAACCTGCTCGATGCCGCACAATCGCTGGAGGCAGTGCAGCGCGCCATCGACGCGCTGCTGCCGGCCATCGTGGAGCGTTGCCGTGGCTGAGGCCTACCCCTGGCAGCAGGCGCTCTGGCAGCAACTGGCTGGGCGCCGCCAGCATGCCCATGCCTACCTGCTGCACGGGCCGCAGGGCATCGGCAAGCGGGCCATGGCCGAGCGCCTGATGGCCCGCTTGCTGTGCCAGCAGCCTCAGGGCCTGGACGCCTGTGGCGGGTGCAAGTCCTGCCTGTTGCTGAAGGCCGGCAGCCACCCGGACAATTTCGTCCTTGAGCCCGAGGAGGCTGACAAGCCGATCAAAGTTGACCAGGTACGTGAACTGGTGGCCTTCGTGGTGCAGACCGCACAGTTGGGCGGGCGCAAGGTGGTGTTGATCGAGCCGGTGGAGGCGATGAACATCAACGCTTCCAACGCACTGCTGAAAAGTCTCGAAGAGCCTTCTGGCGATACGGTGCTGCTGCTGGTTACCCATCAGCCCAGCCGGTTGTTGCCGACGATCAAGAGCCGTTGCCAGCAAGTGGCTTGCCCGCAGCCAAGCCTGGCCCAGAGCCAGGCCTGGTTGGCCGGTGCGCTCCCTGACAGTGACGAGGCCGAACGCGTCGAGCTGCTGACCCTGGCCGCCGGTTCGCCGTTGATGGCAGTGAGCCTGCAGGCGCAAGGTGTGCGCGAGCAGCGCGCGCTGGTGACTGACGGGGTGAAGAAGCTGCTGAAACAGCAGCAATCGCCCAGCCAGTTGGCCGATGCCTGGAACGGCGTGCCGCTGCTGCTGCTGTTCGACTGGTTCTGTGAGTGGGCGCACCTGATCTTGCGCTACCAGTTGACCCAGGACGAGGAGGGTTTAGGCTTGGCCGATATGCGCAAGGTCGTGCAATACCTGGCGCAGAAAAGCCGTCAGACCAAGGTGCTGGAAGTGCAGGCTTGGGTCCTGGAGCAGCGCCAGAAGGTGCTGGGCAAGGCCAACCTGAACCGTGCCCTGTTGCTTGAATCGCTGCTGGCCCACTGGCTGCAACTGCCGGGTGCTCGCTGATTTTTCCTTTTTCATGTGTGCTGTTATCCCATGCTCGTAGATTCTCATTGCCACCTCGATCGCCTAGACCTCAGTGCCCACCAGGGCTCGCTCGACGCTGCCCTGCAGGCGGCGCGTGACCGTGGGGTAGGGCATTTCCTTTGCATTGGCGTCAGTGCCGAGAACGCCGGCGCGGTGAAGGCGCTGAGCGAGCAGTACGCTGACGTCGACTGCTCGGTGGGTGTGCACCCGCTGGACCTGGCCCCGGGCGAGACCCCGGCGCTGGAATGGCTGCTGCGCGAGCTGGCGCACCCGCATGTGGTGGCGATTGGCGAGACCGGGTTGGATTACCATTACGAGCCGGAGGCGGCAGCGTTGCAGCAGGCTTCGTTCCGCTTGCATCTGGAGGCCTCGCGCCAGACCGGCAAGCCGGTGATCGTGCATACCCGGGCGGCACGTGCCGATACCCTGGCGCTGCTGCGTGAGGCGAACCTGCCGCAAGCGGGCGTCTTGCACTGCTTTACCGAAGACTGGGACATGGCCAAGGCGGCGCTGGACCTGGGGTATTACATTTCGCTGTCGGGCATCGTTACCTTCCGCAATGCCGATGCCCTGCGCGAAGTGGCACGGCAGGTGCCGGTCGATCGCTTGCTGGTAGAGACCGATTCGCCGTATCTGGCGCCGATTCCCCACCGCGGCAAGCCGAATTTGCCGCAGTATGTGCGGGAAGTGGCGGAGTATGTGGCTTCGTTGCGGGGGGCCAGTTATGAGCAGCTGGCCGAGCAGACCACTGCCAACTTCAAGCGGTTGTTCCCGTTGGCGCGGGTGGCCTGATTCTCGGCAAAAAAAAACCCGGGTTCTGGGGGGGGAATCCGGGTTAAGACCATTAGGAGTAAAACAAAGGCACGCGGTCCCTGAGCACCTTTATCGGCGCGCCACTTGGGGGGGATGCGCCGCGCCAACACTTCAAGTATTGGTCAGCTTTGGCGCAGTGCCAGTGCCTGTTGGTCGTTTTTTAAACAGATTTGGAATACGCCGACGTCCCATTCCTCCCGCAGCGCATGGCCGTAAGCATCGTGAAACACAGACATGCTTGGATGATCCGTGCAATTTCCCGCAAGTTAGGCATAATAAACCGCTTCGATTGTCATCCAGTCCTTCCCATGCAGAAAGAACCTCGTAAGGTCCGTGAGTTTCGCCGTCGCGAACAGGAAATCCTCGACACCGCGCTAAAACTGTTTCTTGAACAGGGTGAAGACAGCGTCACCGTCGAGATGATCGCCGACGCCGTGGGCATCGGCAAAGGCACGATCTACAAGCACTTCAAGTCCAAGGCGGAGATTTACCTGCGCCTGATGCTCGACTATGAGCGCGACCTGAACGAGCTGTTGCACTCGGCGGACGTTGACCGCGACAAGGAAGCCCTGTCGCGTGCCTACTTCGAGTTCCGCATGCGCGACCCTCAACGTTACCGGCTGTTCGACCGCCTTGAAGAAAAGGTCGTCAAGGGCAACCAGGTACCGGAAATGGTCGAGCAACTGCACAGCATTCGCGCCTCGAACTTCGACCGGTTGACCCAGCTCATCAAGGGCCGTATCAGCGAAGGCAAGCTTGAAGACGTGCCGCCTTACTTCCACTACTGTGCCGCCTGGGCGCTGGTGCATGGCGCGGTGGCCCTGTACCACTCGCCGTTCTGGAGCAACGTGCTGGAAGACCAGGAAGGCTTCTTCCAGTTCTTGATGGACATCGGCGTGCGCATGGGCAACAAGCGCAAGCGCGACCCGGAACCGTCGAACTGAAACATTCCTGAGCTCGGCAATGCTTGGGGCTTGCAAAAACCTGATTTATGAGTCAGCTTTTGCCGGCCCCTTCATCCATGCCGGAGTCATCCATGATCGTCGATCGTCAAGGCAGGCGATTTCGCAACCTGCGCGTCAGCCTGACGGCTGCCTGCAACTACGCCTGCACCTACTGCGTACCTGACGGCAAGCGCCTGGTGGCAGCGCAGGATGAATTGTCGGCGGATGCACTGGCCCGTGGCGTGGCCTACCTGATTGAAGCTGCCGGCATCGAGCGCTTGCGCATCACCGGTGGTGAGCCGTTGGTCAGCCCACGCCTGGATGCCTTTCTGGTTGCCGTGGCCAAACTCGACCTCGACGACATCTCCCTGACCACCAATGGCCAGCTACTGACTCGCAAGTTGCCGCAACTGCAGGCGGCTGGAATTCGCCGGCTGAATGTTTCCCTCGACACCCTCGACCCACTGGCTTTCCGTCAAATCGCTCGGGGCGGCGACCTGGCCAGCGTGTTGGACGGAATGGAGCGCGCTAGCGCTCTGGGCATGCGAGTCAAGGTGAATATGGTGCCCATGCGTGGACACAACCTCGACCAGGTGCTGCCGCTGCTGGATTACTGCCTGGGGCGTGGCTTCGAACTGCGCTTCATCGAACTGATGCGCATGGGCCACCTGGCCCGTGACCACAATGCCTTCGTACAGCAATTTGTCGGCCTCGACCAGCTGCTGGCGCTGATTGGCGGCAAGCATGCGTACACACAAGTGGACGCTCCACTGGACGCTACCGCCATGCGCTATCACATCCCAGGCAAGGGCCACTTCGGCATCATTGCCAACGAAAGCGTGCCGTTTTGCCGTACCTGTTCGCGGTTACGGTTGTCGTCAACGGGCTGGCTGCATGGTTGCTTGTCGTCTGGCAATCGCCACTTCATTGGCGACCTGCTGGAAAAACCGCGCCACCAGGCGCTGCCGGCCTTGCAACGGTTGTTGGTCAAGGCGCTGGCAGACAAGCAGGACCTGGCATTTTCCGGCGGCGTGACGGTCATGAAGGTGATCGGGGGCTGAAGCTGGCGCAAAAGCTGCATTCGCCGGCTATTCGCCGGTTTTTCGTCGCCGGCCATTGGAGGAAAGATGCGTAGCCTGGTCTTGCCGCTGGCGCTGATGGCGCTGGGCGGTTGCATGAATGTCAGTGATATGGGCGAGACTGCCCGCTACCACATGAGTGATGCGGGGCTGCTGGACCACAGTGACACCCGGCGTACCCTGTCGATTCGCTTGCAGCCGGATTCGTTCATCTTTATCGGCCAGGGCGCGTTCGTTCCACCGGGCAAAGGGCCGGTGCCCCGGCAGAATGCCGTGGCCGAGCAGGCCTTCAAAAGCTTCATCGAGTACTTTCCGCTGGTGCGTCGCGCCCAAGGACCACTGGGCCTGGAAGAGGCCATTGCCCAAGCCCGCTCGGTGGGCGCCGACTACGTGCTCTATACCCGTTTTGCCCGCACCGACGACCGCATCGGCAATGGCGACGAGTGGTATGACGAACAAGCCGTAGACCGCCTTGGCTGGGACAGTGGGGTGGTGCAGATGATGTTGATCGAAACCAATACCCGCTACCTGATCGACACCGCACGCATCAAGAGCCGTGGCGGTTTGTTGACGTTCCACGACAAAACCCCCGAGGATTTGCTTGGTGCGCCGATGCGCGAGTACGCTCGTAGCCTCCTGGGCATGAGTGAATGAGGCAAGCGTGATGAGCGACTCCGGCAAGGCCAGTGACCTTCTGGCACAGATCCCCAAGGCCAAGGGCCTGCCGCCAGTGCACCTGTGGCATCCGGATTTCTGCGGTGACATCGACATGCGCATCGCCCGCGATGGTACCTGGTACTACCTGGGCACGCCGATCGGGCGCAAGCCGATGGTGCGGCTGTTCTCTACCATCATTCGCCGCGACGGCGATGACTATTTCCTGGTGACCCCGGTAGAGAAGGTTGGCATTCGTGTCGACGATGCGCCGTTCGTGGCCGTGCTGCTGGAGGTGCAGGGCGAAGGCGAACAGCAGGTGCTGCGCTTTACCAGCAATGTCGAAGACCAGGTCGAGGCCGGGCCGGATAATCCCTTGCGAGTAGTGATCGACCCGGTGACGCAGGAGCCATCGCCGTATGTGTTGATGCGCAGCAACCTGGAAGCGCTGATACATCGCAATGTGTTTTACCAGCTGGTGGAACTGGCCGTGCCGCGTGTGATCGAGGGGGAGGAATGGTTGGGCGTATGGAGCCGGGGGGAGTTTTACCCGATTGGGCGCAGTAGTTGAGGGCTCTGGAGCTGGAAGGCGCATGTCTTGAGTTTTGTGCTGCCTGGTAGATCGAGCGCCGCCCGCGCGGCGCTCGATCTACCAGGCGCTGACATACTTCCGGTGAACAACGAAAAAGCCCCCGGTTGCTTGCGCACCCGAGGGCTTTTTCAGTGTCTGGCTCCGCGACCTGGACTCGAACCAGGGACCCAATGATTAACAGTCATTTGCTCTACCGACTGAGCTATCGCGGAATCTGCGCGTATCTTACTGATTGTCAGGGGGAAGTCAAGCCACCCCCTGACAAATCAATCAGTTACAGCACTTCGACGATAGCCTTGGTGACCACGTGGATATTGCTCTGGTTCAGCGCGGCCACGGCGATACGGCCGGTGTCCAGCGCGTAGATGCCGAAGTCGTTCTTCAGGCGGGCGACTTGTTCAACGGTCAGGCCCGAGTAAGAGAACATGCCCACCTGGCGACCTACGAAGCTGAAGTCGCGGTTGGCGCCGTATTCGGCCAGCAGCGCAACCATTTGCTTGCGCATGCCGTGGATACGGTCGCGCATTTCGGCCAGCTCGGTTTCCCACATTTGGCGCAGTTCGGCGCTGTTCAGCACGGTGGCAACGATGGTTGCGCCGTGGGTTGGCGGGTTGGAGTAGGTGGTGCGGATCACGCGCTTGACCTGCGACAGCACACGGGTGCTTTCGTCCTTGGAGGCGGTGACCACCGACAGCGCACCGACGCGCTCGCCGTACAGCGAGAACGACTTGGAGAACGAGCTGGAGACGAAGAATTCCAGGCCCGATTCGGCGAACAGGCGCACGGCGAAGGCGTCTTCGGCGATGCCGTCACCGAAGCCTTGGTAGGCCATGTCGAGGAACGGCACGTGGCCTTTGGCTTTGACCACTTCCAGCACGTTTTTCCAGTCTTCCAGGTTCAGGTCGACACCGGTCGGGTTGTGGCAGCAGGCGTGCAGCACCACGATCGAGCCAGACGGCAGGGCGTTGAGGTCTTCGAGCATACCGGCGCGATTGACGTCGTTGGTCGGCGCGTCGTAGTAACGGTAGGTCTGGACCGGGAAACCGGCCGACTCGAACAGCGCGCGGTGGTTTTCCCAGCTCGGGTCGCTGATGGCAACCACGGCGTTTGGCGAGATACGCTTGAGGAAGTCGGCGCCGATCTTCAGTGCGCCGGTACCACCGACGGCCTGCACGGTAACCACGCGGCCAGCGGCCAGCAGTGGCGATTCGGCGCCGAACAGCAGCTTTTGCACGGCCTGGTCGTAGGTGGCAATGCCGTCGATCGGCAGGTAGCCGCGCGAGGCGTGCTGGGCGGCACGCTGGGTCTCGGCTTCGATCACGGCGCGCAGCAGCGGAATGCGGCCTTCCTCATTGCAGTACACGCCTACGCCCAGGTTGACCTTATCGGTACGTGGGTCGGCGTTGAATGCTTCGTTGAGGCCCAAAATAGGGTCGCGGGGTGCCAGCTCGACAGCGGAAAACAGGCTCATTGTTACTTCGGCTCTGATTGAAGAGTGATAGGGCGTACACGCTCCAGCCGAATGCACTGAAGCGGTGCACAAACGGGGAGTCAGTATAGTGATACCGACCGGTCACCGCGACACTCTGGCGCAGCTTTTCCAGCTATTTGCGCAAATATTTTTTGACCATTGGTCTAATTGCCCGGTCCACCGTAATACCCGTTCACAGGTATGCCTTGAAAGCGCACCCTGATGGCTGCATTTGGGTATAGACTACTGGCTAAATTTACAGTTACTGCAGCGTCGCGAGGTCCGTCATGTCCGAGTTCCAGCTCGTCACCCGTTTCCAGCCGGCCGGCGACCAGCCTGAGGCCATCCGCCAGATGGTCGAGGGCATCGAGGCCGGGTTGTCGCACCAGACGCTGCTCGGGGTGACCGGCTCAGGCAAGACCTTCAGCATCGCCAACGTCATTCAGCAGGTGCAGCGTCCGACCCTGGTGCTGGCGCCGAACAAGACCCTGGCGGCGCAGTTGTATGGCGAATTCAAGGCGTTCTTCCCCAACAATGCGGTGGAGTATTTCGTTTCCTACTACGACTACTACCAGCCGGAAGCCTACGTGCCGTCGTCGGATACCTTTATCGAGAAGGACGCCTCGATCAACGACCACATCGAGCAGATGCGCCTGTCGGCGACAAAGGCACTGCTGGAGCGGCGTGACGCGATCATCGTCACCACAGTGTCGTGCATCTACGGCCTGGGCAGCCCCGAGACTTACCTGAAGATGGTCCTGCACGTGGACCGCGGCGACAAGCTTGACCAGCGTGCCCTGCTGCGCCGCCTGGCGGACCTGCAGTACACCCGCAACGAGATGGACTTCGCCCGCGCCACCTTCCGCGTGCGTGGCGACGTGATCGACATCTTCCCGGCCGAATCGGACCTGGAGGCGATCCGCATCGAGCTGTTCGATGACGAAGTGGAGAACATCGCCGCCTTCGACCCGCTGACGGGGGAGGTCTTCCGCAAGCTGCCGCGGTTCACCTTCTACCCCAAGAGCCACTACGTCACCCCGCGGGAAACCCTGCTGGAAGCCGTGGAGGGTATCAAGGAGGAGTTGAAGGAACGCCTGGAATACTTGCACAAGGCCAACAAGCTGGTAGAAGCCCAGCGCCTGGAGCAGCGTACCCGCTTCGACCTGGAGATGATCCTGGAGCTGGGCTACTGCAACGGCATCGAAAACTACTCGCGCTACCTGTCCGGTCGGCCTGCCGGCGCTCCGCCACCCACCTTGTACGACTACCTGCCGGCCGACGCACTGCTGGTGATCGACGAGTCCCACGTCAGCGTTCCGCAGGTCGGCGCCATGTACAAGGGCGACCGCTCGCGCAAGGAAACACTGGTGGAGTATGGCTTCCGCATGCCGTCGGCACTGGATAACCGGCCGATGCGTTTCGACGAGTGGGAGGACGTGAGCCCGCAGACCATCTTCGTCTCTGCCACCCCCGGCCCTTACGAGGCCGAACACGCCGGGCGCGTGGTGGAGCAAGTGGTGCGGCCCACCGGCCTGGTCGACCCGCAAGTCGAGGTACGCCCCGCGTTGACCCAGGTCGATGACTTGCTGTCGGAAATCCGCAAGCGGGTGGCGCAGGGCGACCGGGTCCTGGCCACCACCCTGACCAAGCGCATGGCTGAAGACCTGACCGATTACCTGGCCGATCACGACGTGCGGGTACGCTACCTGCACTCGGACATCGACACCGTGGAACGGGTGGAGATCATCCGCGACTTGCGCCTGGGTACCTTTGACGTGCTGGTAGGTATCAACCTGCTGCGTGAAGGCCTGGACATGCCTGAGGTGTCGCTGGTGGCGATCCTCGATGCCGACAAGGAGGGCTTCCTGCGTTCCGAGCGCTCGCTGATCCAGACCATTGGTCGTGCGGCGCGTAACCTCAATGGCCGGGCAATCCTGTACGCCGATAACGTCACCGGCTCGATGCAGCGCGCCATCGACGAAACCGAGCGCCGCCGCGAGAAGCAGATCGCCTTCAACGAAGCCAACGGCATCGTGCCCAAGGGCGTGGTCAAGGACATTACCGACATCATGGAAGGTGCCACGGTGCCCGGTGCGCGCAGCAAGAAGCGCAAGGGTATGGCCAAGGCGGCAGAGGAGAGCGCCCGCTACGAAGCCGAACTGCGCACGCCGGGCGAGATCACCAAGCGTATCAAGCAGCTGGAAGAGAAAATGATGCAGTTCGCCCGTGATCTGGAATTCGAGGCCGCGGCGCAGTTGCGCGACGAGATTACCCAGCTGCGGGAGCGCTTGATTACCAGCTGATCCTGTGGGAGCGGGCGTGCCCGCGAAGAATTCTACGCGGTGTCTGGCACCGGCTGCGCCGGTGTTCGCGGGCTCGCCCGCTCCCACAGGCATCGCACATCGTCTGAAATTGGCTCAGTGGGCCTCCCCAGCCTTCAACCCCTCCGGCAGCTTGCGGGTCAGCAACACCGCCACCATGCTCACCGCCAAGCCAATCCCGACAAAGTGGAAGGCATCGTTGTAAGCCATGATCAGCGCCTGCTGGTGGGTAATCTCGCTAAGCTTGCCCAGCGCCGCATTGTCACTACCCAGTCGCTCCGCCAATTGCGCAAGTCGTTCTGCCACCTGCGGGTTGCTCGGCACCACCGATTCGCGCAGGTAATCGAAATACACCTTGGTGCGCGCATCCAGCAGGGTAGCCAGCAAGGCAATACCAATCGCGCCACCAAGGTTACGCAAGATATTGAACAGGCTGGATGCGGATCCTGCATCCTGTTGTTGGATGTACGCGGTGGCAATCAGCGAAATGGTCACCATGATCATCGGCTGGCCCAGGGCGCGGATGATCTGGATATGGTTGAACTGCGGCCCGGCAAAGTCCGGGTTGAGCACCCCCGAACCGAAACTGGCGGCGCCGAACAGGCAGAACCCCAGCGCGCAGAGTACCTTGGGCGATATCACCTTCATCAGTTGCGGCACCAGCGGTATCAGGAACAGCTGCGGTATCCCCATCCACATGATCACCTCGCCAATCTGCAAGGCGTTGTAGCCCTGCACCTGTGCCAGGTACAGCGGCAGCAGGTAGATGGATCCGTACAGCCCTACGCCCATGCCCAGGCTGGCGATGCTCGACAGGCCGAAGTTGCGGTTGCCGAGAATGCGCAGGTTGATCAGCGGGTGCGGTTTGGAAAACTGCAGGATGACGAAGGTGATCAGGCTGACCAGCGCGACGCTGCCCAGGCCGACGATCAGGTGCGATTCTAGCCAGTCCTTGCGGTGGCCTTCCTCAAGAAACACCTGCAGGCAGCCCAAGCCCAGGCCCAGGGTGAGGATGCCGGCATAATCGGTGCTTTTCAGCAGCTCCCAGTGCGCCTCTTTCTTCTCCAGCCCGTACAACAGGCCGGCGATCATCACCAGGCCCGGCGGGATGTTGATGTAGAAGATGTACTCCCAGCCCCAGTTTTCGGTCAGCCAGCCGCCCAGGGTAGGGCCAATGGACGGGGCGAAGGTAGCGGTCATGGCGAACATCGCCATGCCTTTGGCGCGGTGGTGTTCGGGCAGCTTGATCAGGGTCAGGGTAAACGCCAGCGGGATCAGCGCCCCGCCGGTAAAACCCTGCAGGGCACGGAACAGGATCATGCTTTCCAGGTTCCAGGCCATCGAGCACAGCAAGGACGACAGCAGGAAACCGGCGGACACCCAGACCGCCAGGCGCCGCGCCGATAACAGCTGCACCAGCCAGGCGGTCAGCGGGATCATGATGATTTCCGCCACCAGGTAGGAGGTGGAAATCCACGAGCCTTCTTCCAGGGTGGCCGACAGGGCGCCCTGGATGTCTTTCAGCGAAGAGTTGGTGATCTGGATGTCCAGCACTGCCATGAAGGCGCCGAGCATCACGCTCATCACCGCGATCCAGTCGCGTCGGCTTGGCTCCGCGGTAGGGCGCAGCAGTTGATCACCGGGCATCGTGGCCGTCGTCTTCGTTGCGCAGGTCGACGGTGGCGGTGACCGACATGCCGGGGCGGATGCGCCCGCGCAATGGGTTATCGGCGCGGAACGTGAGTTTTACCGGGATGCGCTGCACCACCTTGGTAAAGTTGCCGGTGGCGTTGTCCGGCGGTAACAGGCTGAACTGCGCACCTGAAGCGGCGAACAGGCTTTCAACCCGTGCTTCGATTGGCGTATCGGGGTAGCTGTCGAACTCCAGTTCGGCGCGTTGGCCGGGCTGCATGTGGCCGATCTGGGTTTCCTTGAAGTTGGCCTGCACCCAGATGTCTTCGTCGGGCACGATCGACAGCAGGTAGGCGCCAGCCTGCACTACCTGGCCATTGCGTGCGTTGCGCTGGCCGATGGTGCCGCTGATCGGCGCGCGGATCTCGCAGCGGCTCAGGTTCAGTTCGGCTTGAGCCAGGTCGGCGCGGGCATTGGCGATTTGGGCATCGAGGCGTTTCAGGTCGGCCGTGAGTGCGTTGACCTGCTGGCGCTGGCTTTGCAGGTCGGCGCGGGCCTTGTCGACCTGCGAGCCGGCGACATGGCTGTCGGCCGACAGGGTAGTGACCCGCTCTTCAGAGACAAAGCCAGGCTTGCGCAGTTTTTCCGCGCGGCTGAGGTCCAGCCGTGAACGGTCGAAGGTGGCCTGGTTGGCCGCCACCTGGGCCTGACCTGCGGCAATCAGGCTGCCTTGCTGGGTCAGGCGACTTTGCGCCTGGGCATATTCGGCTTCGCGGGTCGCCAGGGCGGCGCGGGCGCGCTCGATCGCCAGTTCGAAGTCGGCGGCTTCCAGGCGTACCAGCAGGTCGCCCTTGTTGACGTGCTGGTTGTCCTCGACCGGCACGCTGTCGATACGGGCGCCGAGCTGGCTGGAGATACGGGTAATCTCGCCCTGCACGTAGGCGTTGTCGGTGCTCTCGTAGAAGCGGCCCTTGAAATACCAGTGGGCCAGGAAGGCGAGGGCGATGATGGCCACCAGGGTAAAGAAGATCGCCAGGCGGCGCTTGAGTTGGGCAGGCATGGGTACGGTCGTTCCAGAAATGTAAATAAATTTAACAGCGGCATATGGCCAGTCGGCAAGTGACGTTCGCGCCATTGCTGGAGCCCGGTGCCTGCCTCCTGCTAACATCCCGCCTTTGTTTCATCTTTCGTTCGAGACTCCCATGACCACCGTACGCACGCGTATCGCGCCATCGCCTACCGGCGACCCCCATGTCGGCACTGCCTACATCGCCCTGTTCAACTACTGCTTTGCCAAGCAGCACGGCGGTGAGTTCATCCTGCGCATCGAAGACACCGACCAGCTGCGCTCCACGCGCGAGTCGGAACAGCAGATCTTCGACGCCCTGCGCTGGCTCGGCATCGAATGGAACGAAGGCCCGGACGTTGGCGGCCCGCATGGCCCGTACCGGCAGAGCGAGCGTGGCGAAATCTACGCCAAGTACGCCAAGGAACTGGTTGACGCCGGCCACGCCTTCTACTGCTTCTGCACCGCCGAAGAGCTGGAGCAGATGCGCGCCGAGCAGCAAGCCCGCGGCGAAACCCCGCGCTACGACGGCCGCGCGCTGCTGCTGAGCGCCGAAGAAGTACAGCGTCGCCTGGACGCTGGCGAGCCGCACGTGATCCGCATGAAGGTGCCGAGCGAAGGTATCTGCGTGGTACCTGACATGCTGCGCGGGGATGTCGAAATCCCGTGGGACCGCATGGACATGCAGGTGCTGATGAAGAACGACGGCCTGCCGACGTACTTCCTGGCCAACGTGGTCGACGACCACCTGATGGGCATCACTCACGTGCTGCGCGGCGAAGAATGGCTGCCATCGGCGCCCAAGCTGATCAAGCTTTACGAGTACTTCGGCTGGGAGCAGCCCAAGCTGTGCTACATGCCGCTGCTGCGTAACCCGGACAAATCCAAGCTGTCCAAGCGCAAGAACCCGACCTCGGTCACCTTCTACGAGCGCATGGGCTTCTTGCCTGAAGCCATGCTCAACTACCTGGGCCGCATGGGCTGGTCGATGCCGGACGAGCGCGAGAAGTTCTCGCTGGCGGAAATGGTCGAGCACTTCGACCTGTCGCGTATCTCGCTGGGCGGCCCGATCTTCGACATCGAAAAGCTGTCCTGGCTCAATGGGCAGTGGCTGCGCGAGCTACCGGTAGAGGCGTTCGCCGCACGGCTGCAGAAGTGGGCGTTCAACAGCGACTACATGATGAAGATCGCCCCGCACGTGCAAGGCAGGGTCGAAACGTTCAGCCAGGTTGCCCCGCTGGGCGGGTTCTTCTTCGAAGGCGCGCTGAAGCTGGACGCCAAGCTGTTCGAAAGCAAGAAACTGTCGGCCGACCAGGTGCGCCAGGTGATTCAGCTGATCCTGTGGAAGCTCGAGAGCCTGCGCCAGTGGGAAAAAGAGCGCATCACTGGCTGCATCCAGGCGGTGGTCGAGGCGCTGGAGCTGAAGCTGCGTGATGCCATGCCGCTGATGTTCGCCGCCATCACTGGCCAGGCAAGCTCGGTATCGGTCCTGGACGCCATGGAAATCCTCGGCCCGGACCTGACTCGCTACCGCCTGCGTCAGGCCCTGGACCTGCTGGGTGGCGTGTCGAAGAAAGAAAACAAAGAGTGGGAAAAGCTGCTGGCCGCCATCGGCTGACCGCGCTTCCGGGCCTGTTGCCGAACCTGTGGGAGCGGGTTCACCCGCGAATACGATGTGGTCTGCACTACATTATTCGCGGGTAAACCCGCTCCCACACAGTTCACTGTTCAGGTTTTAGTGGGGCAGGGCGGTAAGTGATTGTTATCTGTGAAAAAATTTTTGGATATTTTTGAAAATTAGTTTGACAGCCCTGCAATCCGATCTTAATATGCGCCCCGTCCACAGCGATGAACGAAAACGAAGCGTCAGGCACCCAGCCAGCGATTCGGTTCAGAGCGACATTGTGGGGCTATAGCTCAGCTGGGAGAGCGCCTGCATGGCATGCAGGAGGTCAGCGGTTCGATCCCGCTTAGCTCCACCAAATTCCGCTTAGCAGCCGAGGCTGATAAGCAAGACCGGGTCCAGCAACCGGGTCTTGAAGGTAAGAAGGTTCGTCCCCTTCGTCTAGTGGCCTAGGACACCGCCCTTTCACGGCGGTAACAGGGGTTCGAGTCC
>NZ_SSOE01000045.1:0-13958 GCF_029871175.1 Pseudomonas sp. BN607 | reverse complement strand
TGTTCGGCGACCAGCGCATGAGCTACCGGGCGTTGAGCGAGCTGTCCAGCCAGTGGGCGCACAAGCTGATCGAACAGGGTGTCGGCCCGGAAAGCCTGGTGGGTATCGCCGCCGAGCGTTCGCTGGAAATGGTCGTTGGCCTATTGGCGATCCTTAAAGCCGGCGCCGCCTATGTACCGCTGGACCCGGACTACCCTGCCGAGCGGCTGGCCTACATGTTCGAAGACAGCGGCATCGAGCTGCTGCTGACCCAGGCGCACTTGCGCGAGCAGCTGCCGGCGTTTGCCGGGCAGGTGCTGCTGCTGGACCAGCCCGGCGAGCTGGGCGGTTACGCGCGGCAGGTGCCGGCGTGCCGGCTGCACCCGGAGAACCTGGCCTACGTCATCTACACCTCCGGCTCGACCGGGCGGCCGAAAGGCGCCGGCAACCGCCACCTGGCGCTGTACAACCGGCTGGCGTGGATGCAGCAGGCGTATGCGCTGGACAGTGCGGACACGGTGTTGCAGAAGACCCCGTTCAGCTTCGACGTGTCGGTGTGGGAATTCTTCTGGCCACTGATGACCGGTGCACGGCTGGCCCTGGCGGCGCCGGGTGAGCATCGCGAGCCGGAGCGGCTGATCGACACCATCGAGCGCCACCAGGTCACCACCTTGCACTTCGTGCCGTCGATGCTGCAGGTGTTCGTCCGCGAGCCGGGCTTGCAGCGCTGCCACAGCGTGCGGCAGGTGATCTGCAGCGGCGAGGCGCTGGCGGTGGACACCCAGCAGCAGGTGTTCAGCCACCTGCCCGGTGCCCGGCTGCACAACCTGTACGGGCCGACCGAGGCAGCGATCGACGTCACCCACTGGACCTGTGTCGACGAGGGGCGTGACAGCGTGCCGATCGGCCAGCCGATCGCCAACCTGTACACGCACATCCTTGGCCCGGCGTTCGAAGCCCTGCCGCAGGTGGCCATGGGCGAGCTGATGCTCGGTGGCCAGGGCCTGGCGCGTGGTTACCATCGTCGCCCGTCGCTGACGGCCGAGCGTTTCGTGCCCGACCCGTTCGGCAGCCACGGCCAGCGGCTGTACCGCACCGGGGATTTGGCGCGCTACCGCGACAGCGGGGTGATCGAGTACTGCGGGCGCATCGACCATCAGGTGAAGGTGCGCGGGCTGCGTATCGAACTGGGTGAAATCGAGGCACGGGTGCTGGAGCACCCGCAGGTGCGCGAGGCGGTGGTGCTGGCCCAGGACAGCGGCCATGGCCAGCAGCTGGTGGCCTACGTACTGGCCGAAGAGCAGGGCATGGCAGTGGACGCCGCCGAACTGCGTGACAGCCTTCGCGAACAGCTCAAGGGCAGCCTGCCGGACTACATGGTGCCGACGCACATCCTGCAGGTGCAGGCCTGGCCGGTGACGGCCAACGGCAAGCTCGACCGCAAGGCGTTGCCCAAGCCCGACAACAGCGCCCTGCAGCAGGCCTACCGGGCGCCGCAAACCCCGCTCGAGCAGCACGTTGCGGGTATCTGGCAGGAGGTGCTCGGCCTTGAGCGGGTGGGCCTTGGCGACCACTTCTTCGAGCTGGGTGGTCACTCGTTGCTGGCCACCCAGGCGGTCTCGCGGATGCGCAAGCTGCCGGGTGTGCAAGTGACGTTGCGTGACCTGTTCGATCACCCGGTGCTGGAGCGCCTGCTGGCAGCGCTCGGCGGCGCTGGCAAGGCTGCGACCGCGCACGGTGTCGAGCTATTGGCCCATGGCGAAAAAGCCACCGCACCGTTGTCGTTGATGCAGCGGCGCTTGTGGGTTGCCGAACAATTGTCCGGGGGCAGTGCTGCCTACGGCATGCCATTGGCCCTGCGCCTGCAAGGGCCGCTGCAGGTCGAGGTGTTGCGCAACAGCCTGAACGCGCTGGCGCAGCGACATGAAGTGTTGCGTACGGCCTACGTGCAGGATGACGAGGGTGATCCGCTGGCGCTGATTGCCGACCGGATCGAGGTGGATATCGCCCTCGACGACTGGTCCGGGTTCAGCCCGCAGGAGCAGCAACGGTGCATTGCCGAAGCCACCCTGGCCAACGCCAGCACACCGATTGCACTGGAGCATGCGCCGTTGTTGCGCTGCCGTCTGGCGCGCCTGGCAGACCAGGAACATGTGCTGTTCTTCGCCATGCACCACATCATCTCCGATGGCTGGTCGATGGGCGTGCTGGTCCGCGACCTGGTTGACATCTACCGTCACAGCGCCCCAGGGCAGACCCACCTTCTGGCGCCGTTACCGCTGCAGTATTCAGACTTTGCCTTGTGGCAGCAGGCCCTCGAGCAGGCGGGTGAGCTGCAGCGCCAGGCAAGCTACTGGCAGCAGGCCTTGGCCGGCCATACCGGCCGCCTTGAGCTGCCACTGGAGCAGCCGCGCAGCGATCAGGCCTCCCATGCCGGCGGTGCGGTGGACTTCAGCCTGTCGCCGGCATTGACCGATGCGCTTGGCCAGTTCGCGGCCAAGGCCGGGGTGACCCTGTACAGCACGCTGCTGGCAGCGTTCCAGTGGTTGATGCACCAGACCAGCGGTGCTCACGACGTACTGGTCGGGGCCGACACCGCAGGCCGCCAGCACAGCGAACTGGAAGGCCTGATCGGCTTCTTCGTCAATGTGTTGCCGCTGCGATCCAGAGTGAGCGATGGGCTGGCCTTCGGTGACTTCGTGCAGGGCACCCAGCGCACCTTGCTCGCGGCCCTGGAGCATCAGGACCTGCCGTTCGACATGATCGTCGAGGCCCATGGCGCCCCGCGGGTGCGCGGCATGAACCCGCTGGTGCAGGTGCTGTTCGTGATGAACAACCTGCCCCTACGCAGCGAAGCCCTGGCCGACATTACCGTGCAGGCGCTGCCCGCCCCGGCGCTGTATTCGAAGTTCGACATGGCCCTGTTCATCGAACAGGAGGCCGGGCAGCTCAGTGGCAACTGGCAGTTTGCGACAACGCTTTTCAGGCAAGAGCATATCCAGCGACTCGTCAGCGCATGGATCGCGATGCTCGAACAAATCGTCAGTGTTCAGGATACGAGGTGGCAAGCGATGAACGTTCCATTACAGGGTGGCGGCCTGGCCGGCAGCACACCGGTAAGCGCCCCGGCCAGCAAGGCCGACAAGCTGGGCAAATTCCTCAAGCGCTCTGCCGGCGCCACTGCAGCTGCACCGCCACGGGCGGCGGTGCGCGAGTCGCTGCTGGTGCCAGGCCAGCTGTTCCCGTTGCTCGTCGAGCCGGGCGATGCATCGATCGACCTGATCGAGTGGGTGCGTAACAACCGGCCGCTGGTCGAACGCAAGCTGGGCGAGCATGCCGGGATCCTGTTCCGCGGCTTTGCCCTGGATGGCATCCAGGGGTTCGAAGCATTCGCTGAAGCTGTACAGCCGGGGCTTTACGGCCAATACGGTGACCTGCCGAAGAAGGAGGGGGGCAAGAACACCTACCGCTCCACGCCGTATCCGGAAAAGAAAATGATCCTGTTCCATAACGAGAGTGCGCACCAGGACAGCTGGCCGCGCAAGCAGATGTTCTATTGCGAGCAGCCTTCGCCGGTCGGCGGTGCCACCCCGGTGGTCGACTGCCGCCTGATGTACGAAAGGCTGCCGCAGGCGCTGCGGCAGACCCTCGAGGACCAAGGGCTGCTTTACGTGCGCACGTTCGCCGACAAGCTCGATGTGCCATGGCAGCATTTCTTCCGCACCGATGACCGCGCCGAGGTCGAGGCCCGTTGCCGTGCCGCTGGCATCGAATGGCGCTGGCTGGACAACGACGAGTTGCAGACCCGCACCCGCTGCCCGGCAATCATCACGCACCCGATCACCGGCGCACGTTCGTTCTTCAACCAGGTGCAGTTGCACCACATCTATTGGCTGGAGCCCGATGCACGCGAAGACCTGCTGGCCATGTTCGGCCTGGAGCGCATGCCACGGCATGTGTACTTCGGCGATGGTTCGCCGATCCCCGACCAGGACATGCAACTGATCGGCGAGCTGTATGAAGCCTGTGCCGTGCGGTTCCAATGGCAGAAAGGCGACGTGATCCTGGTCGACAACATGCTGGCGGCGCATGCCCGTGACCCGTACGAGGGGCCGCGCAAGATCGTCGTGGCGATGGGCGACATGTTCGACCGGGCCGCGCTGGAGGCGGCTGCGGCCATGCAAGTGATGGCGACCGAGGAGGTCGAGGAATGAACAGTTACGTAGACCAGGCCGAGGATATCGGTTTTGCCCTGACCGTCGACCAGCAACACTGGCTCGACGCCTTGCCCGCCTGCCCGGGCTGGTCACAGGCCGCGACGTTGCTGAAGGTCTGCATTCAGGGCAGGCCGGACCAGGCACGCCTGAGCCAGGCACTTGGGCGCCTGGTCGAGCGCCACCCGATATTGGCCGGGCGCCTGGGCACTGCTTCGGGATACCGTGGCCTGCGCCAGTTCATCGGTGCTCGCCAGCCAGCCCTTCAGTTGGCGGTGCAGGCCGATGCGCAGGGGGCGGCACTGCTTGAGCCTTGGCTGCAGCAGCGCTTCGACATCGACCAGCTGCCAGCTGCACAGGCCTTGCTGGTACCTGCCGCCGATGCCGGGCACTGGCAGTTGTGGCTGGGCGTGGCGGGCTTCGCTTGCGATGGGGCTGGCATGGCCATGCTGTACCGGGACCTGTTGGCCCTGTATGACAACACGCCAAGCGGGCTGGATGAAGACCTGCCCGAAGCCTTCGGCCAGTACCTGGAGTGGCGTGCCGAGGTAGCCCAGGATGAGGATGCAGCGGCAGCCCGCGGCTACTGGCAAGGGCACCTGATGCCAACGGCGCAGGGCATGAGCGCGCCGTGGCCAGCCTACCGTCAGGACCAGCCAGCGACACACCAGGCGCATCACCAGGTCAGCCTGCCGCTGGGGTTGCAGGGGCAGTTGCAGCAGTTGGCCGCAGCCCGTCAGGTCAGCCTGGATACCCTGCTGCAGGCGGCGTGGTGGGGCTTGCTCGGCCGGCTTGGCGATAGCAACCGGTTGTTGGGCGCCTGGCAGCACGATGCGCGACAGGATTATGACTACTTCGCAGCCAGTGCGGGGTCATTCAGCAAGTGCTTGCCGGTGTACCTGCAGTGGGCTGAACAAGCCACTTTCGGCGAGCATCTGGCAACGCTGGCGGCACTGCTGGAGCAGCATGTGACGTGGCAGGAGTACTGGGTACCGGAATGGGTACCCACAGCCGTGCCGACCGTGGCGTTTTCCACTACTCCGGCGCTGGCGCCGCAGGTTGCTGGCGGGCTGTGCTGGCAGGGCGAACTACTGGCGCCACGCCTGCCGGCGGGCATCGAGCTGCAGCTGCGCATTTGCCCTGCGGCGGGTGCTGACCAACCGATTACCGTGAGCCTGGATTACCTGGCCGGGCGCTATAGTGCCCGCGGCATGCAAGGCCTGCTGGAGCAGTACATTGAATTGCTGCGCAGCATCGCCCAGGCACCGGACCGCCCGCTGCGGCAGTTGAACCTGCTGGGTGAAGCGGAGCGCCAGCGCCTGTTGTCGATCAACCCTGCGCCGCAACCACTGGGTGCGGCGTCGCTGGCGGCACGGATCAGCCAGTGGGCAATCGACACCCCCGACGCGCTGGCGCTGGTCGCGGGGGACTCGGGCCTGAGTTATGCCCAGCTGGAGCAGGCTGTGCAGCGCCTGGCGCTGGCGCTGCAGCAGGCCGGCGTGCAACCCGGGGCGGTGCTGGCACTGGCGCTGCCGCGCTCGCTGGACTGGGTCGTGGCGATGTTGGCCAGTTGGCGCGTCGGCGCGGCCTACCTGGCGCTTGAGCCGCACTGGCCCGTTGCCCGGCAGGTGCGCCTGATGACACAGGCCGGGGCGACGCAGGTGCTGGTCGAACCGTCAGCGATGGCCAGCCTGCGTGAGCAGGGCATAGCGGCGCTGAGCCTTGACAGCCTGTACCCGCTGGCGGTTGACACTGCACCGCTGCAACCGCATGCAGCCAGCGCCACCGATGCCGCCTATGTCCTGTTCACCTCGGGCTCGACAGGCACCCCAAAAGGGGTGGTGATCGAGCACCGGCAACTGCTGAACTACACCGCAGGCGTGTGCCACACGCTGGCGCTGGAGCACTGCCGTCACTTTGCCTTCGGCTCGACCGTGTCGGCCGACCTTGGCCATACCACGCTGTTCGCTGCCTTGCATGTGGGCGCGACACTGCACGTAGCTGCCGACGAGGTGATGAAGGATGCCGAACTGTTCGCTGCGTACATCGAGCAGCAGGCAATCGACTGCCTGAAGATCGTGCCGTCGCACCTGAGCGCGTTGCTGGAGTCGAAGGCACCGGTGTTGCCGGCAACGGTCATCCTGGGTGGCGAAGCCCCGAATGCGACGTTGCTGCAGCGCCTGTTGCAGATTCGCCCGGACTGCCGACTGTTCAACCATTATGGCCCGACCGAAACCACGGTCGGGGTCATGGTGCACCCGGTGCGGGCGGTGCCCACAGGCACCCTCGGGTTGTCGCAGGTATTGCCTAACAACCAGGTCTATGTGCTGGATCAACACATGCAGTTGGCGGTCACCGGCGTGCTGGGCGAACTGTACATTGGTGGGCAGCAGGTGTGCCGCGGTTACCTGCAAGAGGTGCAGGGTGACCAGCCGGCTTTCGTCGAGAGCCCGTTCGTGGCAGGCGAGCAGCTTTACCGCACCGGCGACCTGGCGCGCTATCGCCCGGACGGTGCCATCGAGCTGCAGGGGCGGCGCGACCATCAGGTGAAGATACGCGGCTTTCGCATCGAGCTGGCCGAGATCGAGGCGCAGCTGTCGGGCGCCCCTCAGGTGGTCGAGGCAGCGGTGGTGTGCGACGGCGAAACGCTGAGTGCCTACGTCGGCTTGCGCGACGAGGCCACGCCGGCTGCCCTTGACGCGATCCGCGAGCACCTTGCCCGGCAACTGCCGGCGGTGATGTTGCCGCGTACCCTGCAGGCGCTGCCGCGTCTGCCGCGCCTGGGTAACGGCAAGCTCGACCGGCAAGCGTTGCGGCAAGTGGGCAGTGAACCTGCGGCGGGCTTGCAGGCCCCGCGTGATGCACTGGAAACCGTGATTGCACAGCGTATGGCGCAACTGCTGGGGCTGGAGCAGGTAGGTATCGAGCAGGACTTTTTCGCGCTGGGCGGGCATTCGCTGCTGGTCATCAAGCTGGCGGCCGGTATCCGCAAGTCGCTGCAGTGCGACATCAATCCGGGTGTCATTTTCGACCACCCTACGGTTGCTACCCTTGCCCAGGCGCTGCGCGAACGCGAAGCCAACCCTGGCCAGTTGCTCAAGCTGGCCCAGGCCCGTTTGCGGCTCGACAGCATGAGCCCCGAAGAAAAAGCCCGGCTGCTGGAAAAGAGCCGCTGAGCATCACCCCCAGGGGCGGCCAGTTAAACGGTTAGGGCCCACAGGTGCTTGCCTTGAGATGCTGAGGGCCTGTGAGATCGAGCGCCGCCCGCGCGGCGCTTCGCGGGGCAAGCCCGCTCCCACTGTCTGTTTCGGGCCAATCACGCTTGTGAGTTCACCGCTGGCCGCCTTGTTTGTTCCATTCGATATCGGCTGCGCCCCAGGTCTTCACCAATTTCCAGCCATGCACCCAGGGTTCGCGCGCCAAAGGCACAGGAATAATTGGCCCAAAACAGATGTGGGAGCGGGCTTGCCCCGCGAAGCGCCGCGCGGGCGGCGCTCGATCGCGGTGAATCCCGTTGCTGGATACTAATGCAAAAAATTCTCATTCTGGATTTTCAACGGTCATGCGTCTTATGTAGGAGCGCGCTGAAAGCCACGCGTGGCCAGCCGTTCTGAATTGCGTGTCAGGCGCCTGTCGCGGGATCTGCCCGGGGGAGGATGGGCAGATCGGCCCAGTGGGCCGTTGGCAGGCGCGGGACGATTTCATTACACGATATAAATAGAGAAATACCATGCCAGCAGGATTTTTCGAGTTCAAACCATTGGTCAAGGCGCTCTGCATGTCCCGCTCCATCGGCGCCCGCTCATCACGGGCGTTGCTCGGCAAAGGGGTGCTGGGCGCTGCATTGATGCTGCCCGTGGCCGCCCAGGTCTGGGCTCAGGGTGTCAGCTTCGACATCGCCGCCCAGTCGCTGCCCAACGCTTTGCGTGCGCTTGGCGAGCAGGCCGATGTGCAGTTCATCTACAACGCCTCGGAAATGGCCGACCTGCGTGGCAACGAAGTGCGCGGCAGCTACACCGTCGACGCGGCAGTGGCGCAACTGTTGCGCGGCCTGCCGGTCAGCTACAGTCTGGACGGCAATACCCTGACCCTGGTGCGGCGTGAGCGGGCAGCGTCCTCGGCGCTGGAACTGGGCGCCACCAACATCACGGGCAACACCCTGGGCGTGACCACCGAAGGCAGCAACTCGTATACCACCGGTGGCGTCACCATCGGCAAGAGCGAACACAAGCTCAAGGACATTCCGCAGAGCGTGACGGTGATGACCCGCAAGCGCATGGATGACCAGAACATCACCGACTTGCCGACGCTGTTGGCCAACGCGCCGGGCATGACCTTCGCCAAAAGCCCGGGTACCGGCGGCTTCATCACCTCGCGCGGCTTTGAGATCGACTCGCTGCAGTACGATGGCGTGCCCATGACCCGTGGCATCTACGCGCTGGGCAGCTACCTGACGGAACCCACGGCATTCTATGACCGTGTCGAACTGCTGCGTGGCGGCGCTGCGCTGCTGCAAGGGGCCAACAGCCCCGGTGGCGCGATCAACTTCGTGCGCAAGCGCGGCCAGGCCAAGCCGACAGTCACCCTGACCGCCCAGGCCGGTTCCTGGGACCACTATGCCACCCAGGTTGACGTTGGCGGCCCGCTGAACGAGGCGGGCAACATCCGTGGGCGTGCCGTGGTCGACTACGATACGCGCAACTCTTTCATCGACTATGTGGGTGGCTGGGAGCAGAAGGTCTACGGTGCGCTGGACTTCGACCTGTCTGAAGACACCACCCTCGGTGTCGGCATCAGTGATCGCAAGACGCGTTTCACGCCCATGGTCGCGGGTTTGCCGCGCTTCAGTGATGGCCGGGATGTAGGCTTGTCGCGTTCGACCTTCACCGGCTCCGACTGGAACCGCGGCATGACCGAGCAGCTGGCGTTGTATGTCGACCTCGAGCACCGCTTCAACGACCACTGGAAGTTCAAGACCGCGGCGGTGGCGATCAACGAGCGCAACGAAATGACCTACGCCTACGTGGTAGCGCCGACCGGCCTGGCCAACGATGGGTCCGGGTTGTACGACTGGCGCTATGCCACTGATTTCAACTCCCACAGCCGCGGCCTGGACATGTTCGTCGATGGCGACTTCAACGGTTTTGGCTTCGACCAGGAAGTGGTCTTCGGCGGTAACTACTCACGCTTCACCAGCGACAACACCATGGCGGTGGTGCGCAGCGCCGGGGCGAACATTTTCGATCTCGACAACCACTTGCCCTTCGAGAACTACGACAGCCTGGCGGCCCGTGGCACGCGAACCGACAGCCAGTACACGATCGTGCAGAAAGGTATCTACGGTACTTGGCGCGTCAAGCTGACCGACCCGCTGACCTTGATCCTGGGCGGGCGTACCAGCTGGTACTCCTACGATTACGATTCCCAGGTCTATCAGGCCGGCGTCCATCAGTACGACAGCCCGGCCTCCAAGGCCAACAACGGTGTCGTCACCCCTTACGCGGGCCTGGTGTACGAATTGACGCCGCAATGGTCGGCCTACGCCAGCTATGCCGACGTCTTCATCCCGCAGAGTGCCATTGGCGTGGGCGGCTCCACGATCGAGCCGATCACAGGTAGCAACTACGAGCTGGGCTTGAAGGGCGAGCTCAACGACGGCCGGGTCAATACCAGCGTCGCGCTGTTCCGCTATGACCATGAAAACCGCGCGGTGCCGATTCTGAACACCGAATCGTTGTGTGGCGGCTCCAACTGCTCGGCAGCGTCTGGCAAAGTGCGTAGCCAAGGCCTTGAAGCGGAGATCAGCGGTGAGGTGCTGCCGGGCCTGCAAGCGTCGGCCAGCTATGTCTACAACACCACCAAGTTCCTCAAGGACAACACCTACGAGGGCAAGATCTTCTCCACCTGGACGCCGAAACACTCGGTGAAGGTGTGGACGGACTACACCCTGCCTGGTGACTTCAGCCGCTTCAGTGTCGGCGGCGGTTTCAACAGCCAGAGCAGCACCGTTGCCTACGACCGCAAATTCGATTCGCCCGGCTTCACCATCTGGAATGCGCGCCTTGGTTACAAGGTCAGCGACGAAGTCAGCCTGGCGGTCAACTTCAACAACATCTTCGACAAGGTGTACTACATCCCGTCGTATGCTGCGGTCAGTGCCAACAACTACTACGGCGACCCTCGCAACTTCATGTTCTCGGTCAAATACACCCCACAGTTCTGAACCTGGGGCCACGCAGGCCATCTTGGCGGGTACCCCGCCCAGATGGCCTGCGCCAGGTCACAGCTCCCGCGCTACACGAAAGCCCAGGAAGTCGCCACGTACCGTGCGTTCGCGATCATTGCGATTGCCCGAACGCGAGAAGATCGGCGCTTCACCCCAGTCATTACCGCGCATGTGCGCCGCCTGGCAAAGCCCGCCGTCGGCCTCCATCCAGGCGCTGCCATCGCTGGGCGCGCCGACGTAGTCCTTGTGGTAGCAGTCGGCGACCCATTCATACACGTTACCGTGCATGTCATAGACGCCAAAGGCATTGGGCGGGTAGCTGCCTACCGGTGAGGTGTAGCTGTAGCCGTCCTTGGGGCCGTAGGTATTGGCGTGCTTGCTGATCTGGTAGTCGCCTTCTTCATCGAACGGGAAGGGGAACGGCCCGGTGGAGCCGGCCCGTGCCGCGTACTCGCGTTCGGCCTCGCTGAGCATGCGGTAAGTGTGGCCGGTTTTCTTGCTCAGCCACTGCGCATAGGCCTGCACATCGTAGTAATCGACGCACACTGCCGGCTGGCGCGGCCCTTGCTGGTAGCGAGGCTTGCTGGCCTGGCACAGGCGCCCTGGGCGTTTGTCACCGTCCTTGATGACCACGCCGGTTTCCTTGATATAGGCATCCAGCTCGCCAGCGGTGACCTGGAAACGGCTGATGGCGAAGGGTTTGGCGAAGGTCACGGTATGTTGCGGGCCTTCGTCGGGCTGCTTGCCCGGTTCGTCATCCGGCGTGCCCATGACGAAACTGCCCGCAGGCAGCACGACCATTTCCGGGCAGCCGGCCTTGCAATCCTGGAAGACCTCGCCCGGGGTCTTGCCGGCAGCCTGGGCGAGTAGCGGGCAGGCCGCCATGGCCAGGGCAAGGGCCAGGCCGGTGACGGTGTAGGGGGCGCACTTCATGGCGAACGTTTCCTTTTTGGCAGGTGTGACGGGGTATTCAGGGTGCCGGGCAGCTACGGCCGAACGCCTCGATGAACGAGTCGATCAGGGGCTGCTCCAGCATCATGGTTTCGTGTGGGTAGGGTGAGTGCAGCGAAACGTCCAGCTCACCCCCTGCGCAGAACTGGCGAATGACCTGCTCGGCGGCGTGAATGTGTGCTGCGCTCTTGTGCACCTGCGACCACCAGCAGCTGGGCTTGACCCTGAGCGGCGCGAGGGTGAAATCGGCGAAGCTCGCTTCCAGCTGATCGTGGATGTCGAACGCCTGGGCATTCATGATCTGGGCCTTGGCACTGGCCAGCACGCCCTGGACATCGCTGCCAGCGTCAGCCAGGTGCGCCGTGGCCCACTGGTAGAACGCCTTGACGTCCTGAGTAGGGTTGGCGTGCAGCTGCTCGGCGGCGGCCTGTTTGGCCTGCGGGAACAACAGCCCGAACAGCTCGACGGTGTCTTGCAGCTCGCGCTGGCCCGGTGCATCGCTGTGGCGGGCTGGGCGAGGGGTGTGCTGGGGGAACGCGGCGCGGCTTGACTGCGCCTCGGGCAGGGTGCTGTCGACCAGCCCCAGGAATGCGACCTCGCAGCCGGCCTGTTCCAGCTGCCGGGCGATGTCCCAGGCAATGCTGCCGCCCAGGGACCAGCCCATCAGGCGGTATGGCCCGGACGGTTGTGCCTGGCGGATCTGTGCGGTGTAGTCGGTGATCATCGCTTGCCAGCCCTGCCGTTCGGCCGGCGCCGGGCTGCCGCCCCGGTGCTGCACGCCGTAGACGCAAGCCTGCGGCTCCAGGCACCTGGCCAGTGGCTGATAGCTGAAGACCATGCCGCCGCTGGGGTGGATACAGAACAATGCAGGCAGCGGTGTGGCCGGGCGGTTGAGGGGCACGATGCACGGGCTCGCACCTGCATGCTCACGGCCCAGATGTGCAGCCAACAGGTCGATGCGGGGGTAGGCGAGCAGGTCCTGGATACGCACTGCCAGGCCCAGTTCCTGCTTGATGCTGGCCAGCAGCTGGATGGCCAGCAACGAGTGGCCACCCAGTTCGAAGAAGTGATCGTCGCGGCTGATACGTTCGACGTTTAGCGCGGTTTGCCACAACGTGGCCAAGGCCTGTTCCAGCGTGCCCTGGGGGGCATTGTAGGCCTGTTGCAACAGGCTGGCATCGGCCTTGGGCAGGGCCTTGCGGTCGAGCTTGCCGTTGGCTGTCAGCGGCCACCGGTCGAGCAGCAGCAGGTGCGCCGGGACCATGTAGTCCGGCAGCGCTTCCTTCAACTGTTCGCGCAGCTGCGCACGCAGCCCGGCCTGCTGCTCCAGCGCTACCTCGGCAGCGGGGATCAGGTAGGCCACCAGCTGCTGGCCGGTCGCGCCTTCCTGGGCCAGCACCAGGGCCTCGCGCACTTGTGGTTGCGCCTGCAGGCGGGCTTCGATCTCACCCAGCTCGATGCGGAAGCCGCGGATCTTCACCTGGTGGTCGATGCGCCCGGCGTATTCGATCACCCCGTCGGCGTGGTAGCGCGCCAGGTCACCGGTGCGGTACAGGCGCCCGCCAGGGGCACCGAACGGGTCCGGCACGAAGCGCGTGGCGCTCAGGTCGCTGCGCTTGAGGTAGCCGCGCGCCAGGCCGGCGCGGCCGACGTACAGCTCGCCGATGCAGCCTTTGGCTACCGGGTTCAGGTCGCCGTCGAGCACATACCAGGACAGGTCGGGGATCGGCACGCCCATCGGGCTGCTGGCCGCCTTGCCCAGGTCAGCCAGCGACAGCGGCCGGTAGCTGACATGCACGGTGGTTTCGGTGATGCCGTACATGTTCACCAGCTGCGGCTGGCGGTCGCCGAAGCGCTCGAACCACGGTGCCAGGCTGTTGACGTCCAGCGCCTCGCCCCCGAACACCACGCTGCGCAATGCCAATGGCCGCTGCGGCTCGGCCGTGGTGGCCACTGCCATCAGTTGCTTGAACGCCGACGGGGTCTGGTTCAGCACCGTGACCTGCTCGTCGGCCAGCAGCTGGTAGAAGGCCTCGGGCGAGCGGCTGGTGTGCTGCGGCACGATCACCAGGCGCCCGCCGTACAGCAGGGCGCCGAAGATTTCCCACACCGAGAAGTCGAAGGCATAGGAGTGGAACAGGCTCCACACGTCGTCGCTGCCGAAGCGGAAGTCGGCGTCGGTGGCCGTGAACAGGCGCAGCACGTTGCGCTGCGGCAGCAGCACGCCCTTGGGCTTGCCGGTGGAACCGGAGGTGTAGATCACGTAGGCGAGGTTGTCCGGGCTGACGGTGACCGGCGAGCAGGCCAGCGGGTCGGCCTGGCTGCTGTCATCGTTGCTTTCCAGGCTGAGCACGCGCACGCCTGCCGGCACCGGCAGGCTGGCCAGCACCTGGGGCTGGGCCAGCACGCGCTGCAGGCCGCTGTCTTCGATCATGTAAGCCAAACGGTCGGCCGGGTAGGCCGGGTCCAGCGGCACATAGGCACCGCCAGCCTTGAGAATGGCGAAGATGCCAACGACCATGTCCAGCGAGCGCTCGGCGGCCAGGCCGACCAGCACGTCAGGCCCGACCCCGTCGTCGACCAGGCGC
>NZ_SSOE01000044.1:0-40255 GCF_029871175.1 Pseudomonas sp. BN607 | reverse complement strand
TCAAACGAGTGGTCGACTACAACGTCAAGGTTCGCGTCAAGGCGGACAACTCCGGCGTCGACCTTGCTAACGTCAAGATGTCCATGAACCCCTTCTGCGAAATCGCCGTGGAAGAAGCCGTACGCCTGAAGGAAAAAGGCGTTGCGACCGAGATCGTCGTCGTTTCCGTCGGCCCGACCACTGCCCAGGAGCAACTGCGTACCGCCCTGGCCCTGGGTGCCGACCGTGCCATCCTGGTCGAAGCCGCTGACGAACTGAACTCCCTGGCCGTGGCCAAGGCGCTGAAGGCCGTTGTCGACAAGGAGCAGCCGCAGCTGGTCATCCTCGGCAAGCAGGCCATCGACAGTGACAACAACCAGACCGGCCAGATGCTGGCCGCGCTCACCGGCTTCGCTCAGGGCACCTTCGCCTCCAAGGTTGAAGTGGCTGGCGACAAGCTGAATGTCACCCGTGAAATCGACGGCGGCCTGCAGACCGTTGCACTGAACCTGCCAGCCATCGTTACCACCGACTTGCGCCTGAACGAGCCACGCTACGCGTCGCTGCCGAACATCATGAAGGCCAAGAAGAAGCCGCTGGAGACCGTCAAGCCTGACGATCTGGGCGTTTCCCTCGCCTCCACCAACAAGACCTTGAAAGTCGAAGCCCCGGCTGCCCGCAGCGCAGGCATCAAGGTCAAATCGGTGGCCGAACTGGTCGAGAAGCTGAAGAACGAAGCGAAGGTAATCTAAATGACTATCCTGGTTGTCGCTGAATACGAGAACGGTGCCGTAGCCCCGGCCACCCTGAATACTGTCGCCGCTGCCGCCAAGATCGGTGGTGATGTGCACGTGCTGGTCGCCGGCCAGAACGTCGGTGGCGTTGCAGAATCCGCTGCCAAGATCGCTGGCGTTGCCAAAGTGCTGGTGGCTGATAACGCTGCCTACGCCCATGTCCTGCCGGAAAACGTCGCGCCGCTGATCGTCGAGCTGGCCAAGGGTTACAGCCACGTGCTGGCCCCGGCTACCACCAACGGCAAGAACATCCTGCCACGTGTTGCCGCGCTGCTGGACGTCGACCAGATTTCCGAGATCATCTCGGTCGAATCCGCCGACACCTTCAAGCGCCCGATCTATGCCGGTAACGCCATTGCCACCGTGCAATCGAGCGCTGCGGTCAAGGTCATCACCGTGCGTACCACCGGCTTTGATGCCGTGGCGGCCGAAGGCGGCTCCGCTGCCGTTGAGGCGGTTGGTGCTGCGCACAACGCCGGTATCTCTGCATTCGTTGGTGAAGAGCTGGCCAAGTCCGACCGCCCAGAGCTGACCGCTGCCAAGATCGTCGTTTCCGGCGGCCGCGGCATGGGCAATGGTGACAACTTCAAGCATCTGTACAGCCTGGCCGACAAGCTCGGTGCTGCTGTCGGTGCCTCGCGCGCCGCGGTCGACGCCGGCTTCGTGCCGAACGACATGCAGGTCGGCCAGACCGGCAAGATCGTTGCCCCACAGCTGTACATCGCCGTCGGTATCTCCGGCGCCATCCAGCACCTGGCCGGCATGAAAGACTCCAAAGTGATCGTTGCGATCAACAAGGACGAAGAAGCGCCGATCTTCCAGGTGGCTGATTACGGCCTGGTCGCTGACCTGTTCGAAGCGGTGCCAGAGCTGGAAAAGCTGGTCTGATCCGCCTGCTTCACTTATAAAGAACCCGGCCCTCGTTTTGAGGGTCGGGTTTTTTTATGGCTTGAGGGGTGAGGGATGACGTTGCGCGGAACGGGCAGGGTGCTGGCATGTGTGGCGCTGCTGCTGTCACCACTGGCCATGGCTGCAGGCAAGTGCGAGCGCCTGGTGGCAACCGGCAGCCCGGATGCGCCGCCCTATTCGTGGCAGGACCCGAAAGACCCGAAGCACCTGATCGGCGCCAACGTTGACCTGTTGCGTCAGGTGGCGGGTGAGCTGGGTGTGAAGGTCGAAGTGTTGAGCGCCGGCCGCCGTGATCAGGCGCTGGAAGAGGTACGCAGCGGGCGTATGGACCTGCTGCTCGACACGCCCATGCAGGTCGAGCAACTGACCGCGCTGGACTATATCCACCCGCCGTTGCAGCTCAACGAATACCTGGTATGGACCCGTCACGATGCCGAACTGACCTTCGATGGCCCGGCCGACCTGGCCAAGTATCAGGGCAGCCTGTCCGAGCGCGCACGCCTGACCCCGGCCTTCACGGCCTTTGCCAAGACCCAGCTCAAGCTGGTGCCGGCGCAGAACCTGACCCAGGCGTTCCAGAAACTGGTGCTTGGCCAGGTTGATTATGTGCTGGCTGGTCGCTATTCCGGCATGGCCATGGCCCAGAGCCTGGGCATGAGCAATGATCTGATCGCCCGCGGCCTGCCGGTGGACCGCCCGGGCCTTTACCTGGCGCTGTCGCACAATTCGGCTTGCAATGACAGCTGGTTGCGTGGGCAACTGGCGAAAAAACTGACAGAATTGCCGATCTCTGGTGCGACCGAGGCGGTACTGCAGCGAAATGTCGAACGCTGGAAGGCGCAGTTGCAGGTACCGGTGGACGCCCCCAAACACTAGGAATATCGCGTGAGAATCCAACCACTAATCCTTGCCCTGGCCGTGCTCGGCCTGGCTGGCTGCGCCAATGACCCGGCCCCGGACGAGCAGATGCGCATTTCCGAGCAGGCGCTGGAGCAGGCCAGGGCCGTCGGTGCCACTGAGCAGGTCGAAACGCTGAAACTGGCGGAAGACAAACTGGCCCGCGCCAAGACCAACATGCTGACTGAAGACTACCGCGATGCGCGCATGCGCGCCGAGCAGGCCGAGCTGGATGCGCGCCTGGCCGAGGCCCAGGTGTTGAACCAGAAGAGCGAAGAGCAGCTGCAGCTGCTGCAGTCGCGGGTCAAGCGCCTGCGCAAGCAACTGGAGGTGCAGCCATGACCTGCCGTACACCGTTGGCCGCACTGGCATTGCTGGTGCTGGCGGCAGGGTTGCAGGGTTGCGCCAGCCAGCGCAGCAGTGCCGCGCTGGATGAGGCAAGCGCCGCCTTCCAGAAGGTCAAGGATGATTCCGATGTGCTGCGCAGTGCGCCGCGTGACGTGATTCGCGCAGGCGAGTCGCTGGCACGTGCCGAGCGGCTGTCCAGCTATATCGGCACCGGTTCGGATGTGCGTCACTACGCTTACCTGAGCCAGCGCTACAGCGAGATTGCCAGCGAGCATGCCAAGCTGGCCCTCAGTCAGGAACGCCGGGCCAAGCTCGACCTGGAGCGTCAGCGCCTGCAACTGGCGCTGCGTGAGGCCAAGCTCGCCAGCGTGCAACAACAAGGCAAGTGGGTCGAGTCGCAGATTGCTGCGCTGGCCTCTGAGCAGGCCGACCGTGGTCTGGTGATGACCCTGGGTGATGTGCTGTTCGACACCGGCAGTGCCGACCTGAAGAACTCGGCGAGCCGTACCGTGCTCAAGCTGGTGCAGTTTCTACAGCTGAACCCGCGTCGGGTGGTGCGTATCGAGGGTTATACCGACAGCACCGGTGCTCCTGAGGACAATATCAAGCTGTCGCGCGACCGGGCGCAGTCGGTGGCCGACATGCTGGTGGATCTGGGCATCGACGAAAAGCGCCTGCAGGTTGAAGGCTATGGCGACCACTACCCGATCGAGGCCAATGCCTCGGAGCGGGGCAGGGCGCAGAACCGTCGGGTCGAGATCGTGTTCTCCGATGACAAGGGCAAGCTCGCGCCAGCGCGGTGAGGTTGGGGGGGCGCCTCGACATTGTCAGCGCCTATGAGATCGAGCGCCGCCCGCGCGGCGCTTCGCGGGGCAAGCCCGCTCCCACATTTGTTTCGGGCCAGTTATGCCTGTGGCAGGTGCGCGCGACCGCCTTGATCGTACGCCGCGATATCGCGCCATGCGCCCAAATGTGGGAGCGGGCTTGCCCCGCGAAGCGGCGCGCGGGGCTCGATCTTGCAGCCGTCTAAGATGTTGTGGCAACCACGCCATCTGTCCCAGTACACTTTGCAACTGTTACGGTATCCTCTACCGTCAGTGTGTCGCACAAGAATAACGAGTCCGTCCGCGCGTCGAGATCCCGCCATGACCAACCTGCTGCTGTACCAGCGTATCGCCCAGCAACTGGCCGATGACATCCGTCGTGGTGTCTACCAGCCAGGCGAGCGGGTACCCTCCGTGCGCAAGATGAGCGCCCAGCTCAACGTCAGCCACGCCACGGTGTTGCAGGCCTATGCCAACCTCGAAGACCAAGGCCTTATCCGTGCGCGGCCGCAGTCCGGCTACTATGTGCACCAGACCCCAGCCCTGACTGCGCCAACCCCGGACATCGCCCGGGTCGAGCGCCCCGGTCTGGTCACGCGTGCCAGTATCATCCAGCAGGTGCTGACCGAGGCACGTCGCGACGGTGTGTTCCCGTTCGGCGCTGCGGTACCGCATGTCGACTACCTGCCGGTGCGCGCCCTGCACCAGCAGATTGCCAAGGTGACACGCTTCCATAGCCCGCGTGCCTTCAGCTACATGTTCAGCCCGGGTTTCGAGCCGCTGCGCCGGCAGATCGCCATCCGCATGCGCGATGCCGGCGTCCTGGTCGACCCGCGGGAAGTGATCGTGACCCATGGCTGCGTCGATGCCTTGCAGATGTCGCTACGTGTGCTGACCCGCCCCGGTGACCTGATTGCCGCCGAGTCGCCCACGTATTACGGCTTGCTGCAGTTGGCTGACTTGTTGGGCCTGAAAGTGATCGAGATCCCCAGCGATCCG
This sequence comes from Pseudomonas sp. BN607, assembly GCF_029871175.1. NCBI lineage: Bacteria > Pseudomonadati > Pseudomonadota > Gammaproteobacteria > Pseudomonadales > Pseudomonadaceae > Pseudomonas > Pseudomonas sp. BN607. The sequence continues at coordinate 35,505 of NZ_SSOE01000044.1, read as the reverse complement.
TCCACCGGTATCAGCCTCGAAGCCTTGCAGCTGGCCGCCAACCAGTGGTCGATCAAGGCCCTGGTGCTGACAGCGCGCCTGAGCAACCCGCTGGGCGGCACGGTTCCTGAGGAGCGGCAGAAACAGTTGCTGCGCCTTGCCTCAGACTTCGATATCCAGATCATCGAGGACGATATCTACGGCGAACTGATGTTCGAGCAGGGTAAGACCAAGGCGCTGAAGGCATTCGACCGCCTTGACCGGGTGATCTACTGCTCGAGCTTTTCCAAGACGCTGTCGCCGGGGGTGCGCGTAGGCTGGATGATCGCCGGGCGTTATCAGGACGAGATCCAGCGCTTGCAAACGTTTACCACCCATTCGGCCTGCAGCGTGACGCAAATGGGCGTTGCGGCCTACCTGGAAAATGGCGGCTACGACCGGCACCTGCGCTACATTCGCCAGGAGTATCGCAAGAACCTCAGTGCCTATCAGCTGGCGGTGCAGCAGCACTTTCCCGAGGGGACGCAGATGACCCGGCCGACCGGGGGGTTCATCCTTTGGGTGAGCCTGCCTGGGCGGGTCAATACCCAGGAGCTGCATGTACGGGCGCTGGAGCAGGGCATCAGTATTGCGCCGGGGCTGATATTCAGTAATACGGAACAGTTCAACCACTGTATCCGCCTCAATTGTGGCATCCCGTGGAACAAGGAAGCCGAGCGGGCAGTGATAACGCTCGGCTTGCTGGCGCAGCAGTTGTGCAGGGAGCCTGCGTCCACACTTTTGTAAGGCTTGCCAGCGGCTTGTGGAACAGGGAGCATACGCATCTTTCCGGTCAGTCTGTCCTTTTGCCATGAATGCTTTGCGCTACTTCATCCTGATCCTGTGTCTTGCACCGTGCTGCTACCCGGGCAGCACGGCCTTGGCGGCGCAGCCGGCAAGCCAGGTACAGGCGAGCCAAGGCAAGCAGGTGCAGAAAAAACCGGCAGCCAGGCCTGTGCAGAAGCCGGCGGCAAAACCGGCCAGCAAGGGCAGGGCCAAGCCGGTGCGCAAGCCGGTCGGCAAGACGGTTGCCAAACCCCTGCCCAAGGCAAAGCTGGATCTCAGCTTGCCTGCCGATATGGTAAACAGCCTTGAGCCGAACGTGGGTACACCTTCGCCGATCCAACGGCGCAAACCTTTGCTGCCACCCATGTTCAGTGAAAACCCCCAGACCAGTGACAGCCCGTTCCAGCTCAATGGCCGGCTGATCAACAACGAGATGCAGCTGCAACTGCGCAATGACAGCCGTCATGACGTGGAAGGGGCGGCCATCGATTTCGAGTATCGCCAGTAGGCGGGAACTGACTGCCGAGTCACGGCAGATTTCATCGTGCCAGTAATTTCAAACGCCTGTTTGAGCGGTTACTATCCAGGGGCGTTCGCTCCGTTTTGTTCCAGGGAGTCCTGATTTTGGTGAATAGCCATGAACTGCCGTGAGGGTTGTGGTGCCTGCTGCATCGCCCCGTCCATCACTTCTGCAATGCCGCGCATGCCCAATGGCAAGCCGGCTGGCGAGCGCTGCCTGCACCTGACTGCGGCCAACCTCTGCGACCTGTTCGGCAAGCCCGAACGGCCGGCGGTGTGTGGCGGGTTCAAGGCGGATGTCGAGGTCTGCGGCAGCGACCGTGACGAGGCAATCAGGATTCTTGGCTGGTGGGAGCAGATAACGGCGGCGTGACAGGCTGGATCTTCGAAAACAAGGATAAACATGATGAGATCGTTCAAGCGTATTGCACTGTTGTGTGGCATGGGTGTTCTGCTGGCACCGGCGGCCTGGGCCGAGAACTGGCAAGTGGCCAAGGACGAGGAGGGGATCAAGGTATCCCTCAGCGAGGTGGCGGGCTCCAAGTACAAGGCTTACCAGGGTGTTACCTTGATCAAGGCGCCGCTGGCCAAGCTGCAGGCGCTGCAGGAAGACGTGGCCGGTGCCTGTGCCTGGATTCACGAATGCAAGTCGCAGAAGCTGCTCAAGCACGAGGGCGACCAAAGCTGGACCTACACCCAATTCAATACGCCTTGGCCGGTGACCCCGCGGGATTCCGTGCTGCATATCACCACGGTGAAGGGGGCTGATGGCAGCCTGACCCGTAACCTGGTCGAAGAGCCGACCTATGTCCCGGAAGAGAAGGGCTTTGTGCGGGTGGCAAAGGTCGAGGGTTTCTGGAAGCTGGTGCCCAAAGGCGACAGCACCGAAGTGACTTACCAGGTGCACACCGAGCCGGGTGGCAGCGTGCCGGCGATGGTGGCCAACAAGTTCGTGGTGGACGCGCCGTTCAATACCCTGAAAGGTCTGCGTGAGCGGGCTGAGAAAAACTGACGGTATTGCGTCGTCTTTCCTGGCCTCCTCGCGGCAAGCCCACGAAGCGGCCAGCACGGAAAAGGTAATAAAAAAGGCTGCCCGAGGGCAGCCTTTTTGCGTTCGGCCATGAAAGCTTACTTGCGGTCCTTCAGGGCAACGATGTCGCGCTTCTGCTCGCCGGTGTACAGCTGGCGCGGGCGGCCGATCTTATACGGGCTGGAGAGCATTTCTTTCCAGTGCGAGATCCAGCCCACGGTACGTGCCAGGGCGAAGATCACGGTGAACATGCTGGTCGGAATGCCGATCGCCTTGAGGATGATCCCCGAGTAGAAGTCGACGTTCGGGTACAGCGAGCGCTCGATGAAGTACGGATCGGTCAGGGCGATCTCTTCCAGGCGCATGGCCAGTTCCAGCTGCGGGTCGTTCTTGATGCCCAGCTCGCGCAGGACTTCGTCGCAGGTCTGCTTCATCACGGTGGCGCGCGGGTCGCGGTTCTTGTACACGCGGTGACCGAAGCCCATCAGCTTGAACGGGTCGTTCTTGTCCTTGGCCTTGGCGATGAACTTGTCGATGTTCGAGACATCGCCGATTTCATCGAGCATGGTCAGTACGGCTTCGTTCGCACCGCCGTGGGCCGGGCCCCACAGTGCGGCGATACCGGCGGCGATACAGGCGAACGGGTTGGCACCCGACGAGCCGGCCAGACGAACGGTGGAGGTGGAGGCGTTCTGCTCGTGGTCGGCGTGGAGGATGAAGATCCGGTCCATTGCCTTGGCCAGCACCGGGCTGATCGGTTTGATCTCGCACGGGGTGTTGAACATCATGTGCAGGAAGTTTTCCGCGTACGACAGGTCGTTGCGCGGGTACATCATCGGCTGGCCCATGGAGTACTTGTAAACCATCGCGGCCAGGGTCGGCATCTTGGCGACCAGGCGCACCGCGGAGATTTCGCGGTGTTGCGGGTTATTGATGTCCAGGGAGTCGTGATAGAACGCCGACAGGGCGCCGACCACGCCGCACATCACCGCCATCGGGTGAGCGTCGCGACGGAAGCCGTTGAAGAAGGACTTCAGCTGCTCGTGAACCATCGTGTGGTTCTTCACGGTGCTGACGAACTGGGCCTTCTGCTCGGCATTCGGCAGTTCGCCGTTGAGCAGCAGGTAGCAGGTTTCGAGGTAGTCGGACTGTTCGGCGAGTTGCTCGATCGGGTAGCCGCGGTGCAGCAGGATCCCTTTGTCGCCGTCAATGTAGGTGATCTTCGACTCGCACGAGGCAGTCGCCATGAAACCAGGGTCGAAGGTGAAGTGACCAGTGGCCCCTAACCCGCGGACGTCGATTACATCAGGACCAACGGTGCCGGTTAAAATGGGCAGCTCGACGGGGGCAGCGCCCTCGATGACCAACTGCGCTTTTTTGTCAGCCATGTGGCCTCCTATTAATGCTTGAAATCATCAGACAGACCCCCCACGCAGGGCCCGCACCACTATAGAGGGATAAATTCAGATGTCAATTTGCCTAAAGGCTTGTTGAATCAGGCATTCAAGCCTGATTTTTCCCGAAATTCTCGCCCATTTACGCCTTTTGTTCGCTAAAGGCAATGCGCTATTTGGGCTACCCCGTCACGTTGTCATAAGCAGCCTAACTGTCTATACTCGGCACCCGACCGCCAGGGGCTTGCAAGCCCGAACTGCTGGGGGTCGCCGTTCCCTGGGTGGTGGGTACCTGACCAGTACACTTACCAACAACTTTGCCCTGATTCGCTAGGGGCTCTTCAGTGTGAAAAAAGCCGTGAAAAGCCAACGACCTGTAAACCTAGACCTAAGGACCATCAAGCTCCCTGTCACTGCGTACACGTCCATCCTGCACCGTATCTCCGGCGTCATCCTGTTCATCGGCCTTGCCATCATGCTTTATGCACTGGGCAAGTCGCTGGGTTCCGAGGAAGGCTTCGGCGAAGTGAAGGCGTGTCTGACCAGCCCGCTGGCCAAGTTCGTGACCTGGGGCCTGCTGTCCGCCCTGCTTTATCACCTCGTGGCAGGTGTTCGTCACCTGATCATGGACATGGGCATCGGTGAGACGCTGGAAGGCGGCAAGCTGGGCTCGAAAATCGTGATCGTCATCTCCGTGGTGCTGATCGTTCTGGTGGGAGTTTGGGTATGGTAACCAATGTCACGAACCTGTCGCGTTCGGGCCTCTATGACTGGATGGCGCAGCGCGTTTCTGCGGTCGTTCTCGCGGCTTACTTCATCTTCCTGATCGGCTACGTGGTCGCCCACCCAGGCATCGACTACACCCAGTGGCATGGTCTGTTCTCCAACAACGCGATGCGAATCTTCAGCTTGCTGGCCCTCGTTGCCCTGGGCGCCCACGCCTGGGTCGGCATGTGGACCATTGCAACCGACTACCTGACGCCTATGTCGTTCGGCAAGTCGGCAACTGCGATTCGTTTCCTGTTCCAGGCGGTATGCGGCGTTGCGATGTTCGCTTACTTCGTCTGGGGTGTGCAGATTCTCTGGGGTATCTGATCCATGGCTAGCATTCCAACCATTTCCTTCGACGCCATCATCATCGGTGGTGGCGGCGCCGGCATGCGCGCTGCGCTGCAATTGGCTCAAGGCGGCCACAAGACTGCCGTAGTCACCAAGGTCTTCCCGACCCGTTCGCACACCGTATCCGCCCAGGGCGGCATCACCTGCGCCATCGCTTCGGCCGACCCGAACGACGACTGGCGCTGGCACATGTACGATACCGTCAAGGGCTCCGACTATATCGGTGACCAGGACGCTATCGAATACATGTGTCAGGAAGGCCCGGCTGCGGTCTTCGAGCTGGACCACATGGGTCTGCCGTTCTCGCGTACCGAAACCGGTCGTATCTACCAGCGCCCGTTCGGCGGCCAGTCCAAGGACTTCGGCAAGGGTGGCCAGGCTGCCCGTACCTGTGCCGCTTCCGACCGTACCGGTCACGCGCTGCTGCACACCCTGTACCAGGGTAACCTGAAAGCTGGCACCACCTTCCTCAACGAATACTACGCAGTTGACCTGGTGAAGAACCAGGACGGCGCATTCGTGGGTGTGATCGCCATCTGCATCGAAACCGGCGAAACCCTGTACATCAAGTCCAAGGCCACCGTACTGGCCACTGGCGGTGCAGGCCGTATCTACGCTTCCACCACCAACGCCCTGATCAATACCGGTGACGGTATCGGCATGGCCCTGCGTGCAGGCGTACCGGTGCAGGACATCGAGATGTGGCAGTTCCACCCGACCGGCATCGCCGGGGCCGGTGTACTGGTCACCGAAGGTTGCCGCGGTGAAGGTGGTTACCTGATCAACGCCCACGGCGAGCGCTTCATGGAGCGTTACGCGCCGAACGCGAAAGACCTGGCCGGCCGCGACGTGGTTGCCCGTTCCATGGTCAAGGAAATCATCGCCGGCAACGGCGTGGGCCCGAACAAGGACCACGTACTGCTGAAACTGGACCACCTGGGCGAGGAAGTGCTGCACAGCCGCCTGCCCGGTATCTGCGAACTGTCCAAGACCTTCGCCCACGTCGACCCTGTGGTCGCGCCGGTACCGGTGGTTCCGACCTGCCACTACATGATGGGCGGCGTTGCCACCAACATTCATGGCCAGGCCATCACCATGGACGCCGAAGGCAAAGACCACATCATCCCGGGCCTGTTCGCCGTAGGTGAAGTGGCGTGCGTATCGGTTCACGGTGCCAACCGCCTGGGCGGCAACTCGCTGCTCGACCTGGTGGTATTCGGCCGTGCTGCCGGCCTGCACCTGGAGAAGGCGTTGACCGAAGGCGTGGAATACCGCGACGCCAGCGACACCGACGTCGATGTTGCCCTGAACCGCCTGAACAAGCTCAACGAGCGTACCAGCGGTGAAGACGTTGCCAGCCTGAAGCGTGAGCTGCAGAGCTGCATGCAGAACTACTTCGGTGTATTCCGTACTGGCGAATACATGCAGAAGGGTATCGAGCAGCTGGCCGGTCTGCGTGACCGTATCGCCAACGTCAAGATCAACGACAAGTCCCAGGCCTTCAACACCGCGCGTATCGAAGCGCTGGAGCTGCAGAACCTGCTGGAAGTCGCCGAAGCTACCGCCATCGCGGCCGAAGCCCGTAAAGAGTCCCGCGGCGCTCACGCCCGTGAAGACTTCGAAGACCGTGACGACGAAAACTGGCTGTGCCACACCCTGTACTACCCGGGTGAGAAGCGCGTTGCCAAGCGCGGCGTCAACTTTGCGCCGAAGACTGTTCCAGCCTTCGAACCAAAAGTCCGGACTTACTAAGGGTGGCTGCTATGTTGAAAGTCGAAGTTTATCGTTACAACCCAGACACCGACTCGGCGCCAAAAATGGAGTCGTTCGACGTCGATACCGGCGGTAAAGACCTGATGGTGCTGGATGTATTGGCACTGATCAAGGAAAAGGACGAGGGTTTCTCGTACCGTCGCTCCTGCCGTGAGGGCGTTTGCGGCTCCGACGGCATGAACATGAACGGCAAGAACGGCCTGGCCTGCATCACCCCGCTGTCGGGTGTGGTCAAGGGCAACAAGCTTGTTCTGCGCCCGCTGCCAGGCCTGCCGGTCATTCGTGACCTGGTGGTCGACATGAGCATCTTCTACAAGCAGTACGAGAAGGTGAAGCCGTTCCTGCAGAACGATACCCCGGCTCCGGCCATCGAGCGCCTGCAGTCGCCAGAAGACCGCGACAAGCTGGACGGTCTGTACGAGTGCATCCTGTGCGCTTGCTGCTCCACGTCCTGCCCGTCGTTCTGGTGGAACCCAGACAAGTTCCTGGGCCCTGCTGCGCTGCTGCAGGCCTACCGCTTCCTGGCCGACAGCCGCGACACCAAGACCCAGGAGCGCCTGGCGTCCCTGGATGACCCGTTCAGCGTATTCCGCTGCCGCGGGATCATGAACTGCGTAAACGTTTGCCCGAAAGGTCTGAACCCGACCAAGGCAATCGGTCACGTACGTAACATGCTGCTGCAAAGCGGCACCTGATTCAAAGCGTTGTACCTGCAGTATGCCGAGGTGCGGGTGGTGAGCCCGCACTGAGGTAAAACCCGAACAAGGGCCCACAAAGCCCGCGTTCATTACCTATGAAGATATGAGACCAGCAGGGGCTTTCCGGGCTGGTACCCGGAAAATCAGCAGGATCCAGGTGGCGTGGTTCAGTCGCTGTTTTCGGACTTTTCCAGGTTTGCTGTGGCTCTCGCCGATCAGTCCCCTAATCGAGGGTGACCAAGCATGCAAGAAAGCGTGATGCAGCGCATGTGGGATAGCGCCCACCTTTCAGGTGGTAACGCTGCATATGTGGAAGAGCTCTACGAGCTCTACCTGCACGACCCTAACGCTGTGCCAGAAGAGTGGCGCACTTACTTCCAGAAGTTGCCAGCCGACGGCAGCACCGCTACTGATGTATCGCACTCGACAATCCGCGACCATTTCGTACTGCTGGCAAAGAACCAGCGCCGCGCCCAACCGGTGTCCGCCGGGAGCGTGAGCAGTGAACACGAGAAGAAGCAGGTTGAAGTTCTGCGACTGATCCAGGCCTATCGTATGCGCGGCCATCAGGCTGCCAAGCTCGACCCGTTGGGGTTGTGGCAGCGCCCTGCGCCCGTAGACCTGTCGATCAATCACTACGGCTTGACCAATGCCGATCTTGATACGACCTTCCGTGCCGGCGACCTGTTCATCGGCAAAGAGGAGGCGAGCCTACGCGACATCTTCGATGCACTCCAGAAGACATATTGTCGCACCATTGGCGCCGAATTCACCCACATCGTCGATTCCGAGCAGCGCAGCTGGTTCCAGCAGCGCCTGGAAAGCGTGCGCGGCCGTCCGGAGTTTTCCGCTGACGTGCAGGCTCACTTGCTCGAGCGCGTCACTGCCGGTGAAGGCCTGGAGAAATACTTGGGCACCAAGTACCCAGGCACCAAGCGCTTCGGCCTTGAAGGTGGCGAGAGCCTGATCCCGATGCTGGACGAAATGATCCAGCGTTCCGGCTCCTACGGCACCAAGGAAGTCGTCATCGGCATGGCCCACCGTGGCCGTCTGAACGTGCTGGTGAACACCTTCGGCAAGAACCCGCGCGAGCTGTTCGACGAGTTCGAAGGCAAGAAGATGAACGAGCTGGGCTCCGGTGACGTGAAGTATCACCAGGGCTTCTCCTCGAACGTGATGACCACCGGTGGCGAAGTGCACCTGGCCATGGCGTTCAACCCGTCCCACCTGGAAATCGTCTCGCCAGTGGTCGAGGGTTCGGTGCGCGCCCGTCAGGACCGCCGCAACGACACCGTTGGCGACAAGGTGCTACCGATCTCGATCCACGGCGACGCAGCATTCGCCGGCCAGGGCGTGGTCATGGAAACCTTCCAGATGTCGCAGACCCGCGGTTTCAAGACCGGCGGCACCGTGCACATCGTGATCAACAACCAGGTTGGTTTCACCATCAGCAACCCGCTGGACGCGCGCTCTACCGAGTACGCCACCGACGTGGCCAAGATGATCCAGGCGCCGATCCTTCACGTGAACGGCGATGACCCGGAAGCTGTGCTGTTCGTCACCCAGCTGGCCATCGATTACCGCATGCAGTTCAAGCGTGACGTGGTCATCGACCTGGTCTGCTACCGCCGTCGCGGCCACAACGAGGCCGACGAGCCGAATGGCACCCAGCCGCTGATGTACCAGCAGATCGCCAAGCAGCGCACCACCCGTGAGCTGTATGCCGATGCACTGATCCAGGCAGGCCGTATCGACGCCGAGCGCGCCCAGGCCAAGATCGACGAGTACCGCAACGCGCTGGACAACGGCCTGCACGTGGTGAAAAGCCTGGTCAAGGAGCCAAACCGCGAGCTGTTCGTCGACTGGCGTCCATACCTGGGCCATGCCTGGACCGCGCGTCACGACACCCGTTTCGACCTCAAGACCCTGCAAGACCTGTCGGCCAAGCTGCTCGAGCTGCCGGAAGGTTTTGTGGTCCAGCGTCAGGTGTCGAAGATCTACGAAGACCGTCAGAAGATGCAGGCCGGTGGCTTGCCGATCAACTGGGGTTATGCAGAGACTATGGCCTACGCCACCCTGCAGTTCGAAGGTCACCCGATCCGCATGACCGGCCAGGACATCGGCCGTGGCACCTTCTCGCACCGTCACGCGGTGCTGCACAACCAGAAGGACGCCAGCACCTACATCCCGCTGCAGAACCTGTTCCCGGGCCAGCCACGTTTCGACCTGTACGATTCGTTCCTGTCCGAGGAAGCGGTACTGGCCTTCGAATACGGCTACTCCACCACCACGCCGAACGCGCTGGTGATCTGGGAAGCCCAGTTCGGCGACTTCGCCAACGGTGCGCAAGTGGTGATCGACCAGTTCATCACCAGCGGCGAGCACAAGTGGGGCCGTCTGTGCGGTCTGACCATGCTGCTGCCACACGGCTATGAAGGGCAGGGCCCGGAGCACTCCTCCGCGCGTCTGGAGCGTTACCTGCAGCTGTGCGCCGAGCACAACATCCAGGTGTGCGTACCGACTACCCCGGCACAGATCTACCACCTGCTGCGTCGCCAGGTCATCCGTCCGCTGCGCAAGCCGCTGATCGTCCTGACACCGAAGTCGCTGCTGCGCCACAAGCTGGCCGTTTCGACCCTGGAAGACCTTGCAGAAGGCTCGTTCCAGACCGTGATCCCGGAAATCGACAGCCTCGATCCGGCCAAAGTCGAGCGTCTGGTCCTGTGCGGCGGCAAGGTCTACTACGACCTGCTGGAAAAACGCCGTGCCGAAGGCCGCGAAGACATTGCCATCGTGCGTATCGAGCAGCTGTATCCGTTCCCTGAGGACGACCTGGTCGAAATCCTCGCGCCTTACACCAACCTCAAGCATGCAGTGTGGTGTCAGGAAGAACCGATGAACCAGGGCGCCTGGTACAGCAGCCAGCACCACATGCGCCGTATCCTGGGCCGCCACAACAAGGCACTGGTCCTGGAATACGCCGGCCGCGACGCTTCCGCCGCGCCAGCCTGTGGTTACGCTTCGAAGCACGCCGAACAGCAGGAAAAACTGCTGCAAGACGCCTTCACTGTCTAACGCCTTCGCGCACCTGAAACCGAATTTAAGGAAACACAGATAATGGCTATCGAGATCAAAGCCCCAACCTTCCCGGAATCGGTTGCCGATGGCACCGTTGCCACTTGGCACAAGAAGCCGGGCGAAGCCGTCAAGCGTGACGAGCTGATCGTCGACATCGAGACCGACAAGGTGGTGCTGGAAGTACTGGCCACCGCGGACGGCGTGCTGGGCGACATCGTCAAGGGCGAGGGCGATACCGTCCTGTCCGACGAATTGCTGGGTTCGATCGTTGAAGGCGGTGCTGCTGCCGCGCCAGCCGCTGCCGCCGCACCTGCTGCTGCTCCGGCCGCTGCTGCTGCCGACGCTGGCGAAGACGACCCGATCGCTGCCCCGGCTGCACGCAAGCTGGCCGAAGAGAACGGCATCGACCTGGCTACCGTTGCCGGTACCGGTAAAGGCGGTCGCGTCACCAAGGAAGACGTGGTTGCTGCTGTTGCCAACAAGAAGTCCGCACCTGCCGCTGCACCGGCCGCCAAGCCTGCTGCCGCTGCTGCCGCACCGGTCGTGGTTGCCGCTGGCGATCGCACCGAGAAGCGTGTGCCGATGACTCGTCTGCGCGCCAAGATCGCCGAGCGTCTGGTCGAAGCCCAGTCGAACATGGCCATGCTGACCACCTTCAACGAAGTGGACATGACCGAAGTCATGGCCCTGCGCTCGAAGTACAAGGACCTGTTCGAGAAGACCCACAACGGCGTGCGCCTGGGCTTCATGTCGTTCTTCGTCAAGGCCGCCACCGAAGCCCTGAAGCGCTTCCCGGCTGTCAACGCCTCGATCGACGGCAACGACATCGTCTACCACGGCTTCGCCGACGTGGGTGTTGCGGTTTCCAGCGACCGTGGCCTGGTGGTACCGGTACTGCGCAACGCCGAGTCGATGAGCCTGGCTGAAATCGAGAACGGCATCGCCACCTTCGGCAAGAAAGCCCGTGACGGCAAACTGTCGATCGAAGAAATGACCGGCGGCACGTTCACCATCACCAACGGCGGTACATTCGGTTCGATGATGTCGACCCCGATCGTCAACCCGCCGCAGGCCGCGATCCTTGGCATGCACAACATCATCCAGCGTCCGATGGCCGTTAACGGCCAGGTGGTGATTCGCCCGATGATGTACCTGGCCCTGTCCTACGATCACCGCCTGATCGATGGCAAGGAAGCGGTAACCTTCCTGGTCACCATCAAGAACCTGCTGGAAGATCCGTCTCGCCTGCTGCTGGACATCTAACCCTCTGGCTGCGTACCGTGCCGGGCCTGGCTTCGCAGGAAGCCATGCCGCGCGGTTCGCGGCTTGTAGCTTGTAGCTGATAAGGAATCTTTTATGACCCAGAAATTCGACGTAGTGGTAATCGGTGCAGGCCCAGGCGGCTATGTGGCTGCCATCAAGGCCGCACAACTTGGTCTGAAGACTGCCTGTATCGAGAAGTACACCGACGCCGAGGGCAAGCTGGCCCTGGGCGGCACCTGCCTGAACGTAGGTTGCATTCCTTCCAAGGCGCTGCTGGACAGCTCCTGGAAATACAAGGAAGCCAAAGAGAGCTTCAACGTCCACGGCATCTCCACTGGCGAAGTGAAGATGGACGTGGCCGCGATGGTTGGCCGCAAGGCTGGCATCGTCAAGAACCTGACCGGCGGCGTTGCCACCCTGTTCAAGGCCAACGGCGTTACTTCGATCCAGGGCCACGGCAAGCTGCTGGCGGGCAAGAAAGTCGAAGTCACCAAGGCTGACGGCACCACCGAAGTGATCGAAGCCGAGAACGTGATCCTGGCTTCCGGCTCGCGCCCGATCGACATTCCGCCGGCTCCGGTCGACCAGAATGTCATCGTCGACTCCACTGGCGCCCTGGAATTCCAGGCCGTACCAAAGCGCCTGGGCGTTATCGGTGCTGGCGTGATCGGCCTGGAGCTGGGCTCGGTATGGGCTCGCCTGGGTGCTGAAGTGACCGTCCTGGAAGCCCTGGACACCTTCCTGATGGCGGCCGACACTGCCGTGTCGAAAGAAGCCCAGAAGACCCTGACCAAGCAAGGCCTGGACATCAAGCTGGGCGCTCGCGTCACCGGCTCGAAAGTCAACGGCAACGAAGTCGAAGTCACCTACACCAACGCCGAAGGCGAGCAGAAGATCACCTTCGACAAGCTGATCGTTGCGGTCGGCCGTCGCCCGGTGACCACCGATCTGCTGGCTGCCGACAGCGGCGTGACCATCGACGAGCGTGGCTACATCTTCGTCGACGATCACTGCGCCACCAGCGTACCGGGCGTATACGCCATCGGTGACGTGGTGCGTGGCATGATGCTGGCCCACAAGGCCTCGGAAGAGGGCATCATGGTGGTTGAGCGCATTAAGGGTCACAAGGCCCAGATGAACTACGATCTGATCCCTTCGGTCATCTACACCCACCCGGAAATCGCGTGGGTCGGCAAGACCGAACAGTCCTTGAAGGCTGAGGGTGTTGAGGTTAACGTAGGCACCTTCCCGTTCGCGGCCAGCGGCCGTGCGATGGCAGCCAACGACACCGGCGGTTTCGTCAAGGTCATCGCCGATGCCAAGACCGACCGCGTCCTGGGTGTACACGTGATTGGCCCATCGGCTGCCGAACTGGTGCAGCAGGGTGCAATCGCAATGGAATTCGGCACCAGTGCCGAGGACCTGGGCATGATGGTCTTCAGCCATCCAACCCTGTCCGAAGCGTTGCATGAAGCAGCGCTGGCAGTGAATGGCGGCGCCATTCACGTGGCCAACCGTAAGAAGCGTTAATCATAAGAAACCACGGCGGGCAGCCCGTCGTGAGTCTTGCGTGCATGACTCACCGCGGAACGTCCGCCGGACCGGATCACATGGGATAACCCGGGGTCAACGGTCACAGGTGGTGCGGCGCCAGTGATGGCGCAGCGCCGAAGCGCAGTACCTAACGAAGACGGTAAAAAGCATGAATCTTCACGAGTATCAGGGTAAGCAGCTGTTCGCTGAATACGGCCTGCCAGTTTCCAAGGGTTTCGCAGTCGATACCCCTGAGCAAGCTGCAGAAGCCTGCGACAAGATCGGCGGGAACGAGTGGGTTGTAAAAGCCCAGGTTCACGCAGGTGGTCGCGGCAAGGCGGGCGGCGTCAAGCTGGTTCGCAGCAAAGAAGACGCCAAGGCGTTCGCTGCACAGTGGTTGGGCAAGAATCTGGTTACCTACCAGACTGATGCCAACGGTCAACCCGTCTCCAAGATTCTGGTCGAATCCTGCACTGACATCGCCAAAGAGCTCTACCTGGGCGCTGTAGTCGATCGTTCGAGCCGCCGTATCGTGTTCATGGCTTCCACCGAAGGTGGCGTGGACATCGAGAAAGTCGCTCACGAAACGCCTGAGAAAATCCTCAAGGCCACCATCGACCCACTGGTCGGCGCTCAGCCGTTCCAGGGTCGCGAGCTGGCGTTCCAGCTGGGCCTGGAAGGCAAGCAAGTTCAACAGTTCGCCAAGATCTTCGTTGGCCTGGCCAAGCTGTTCAAGGATCACGACCTGGCACTGCTGGAAGTGAACCCGCTGGTGATCAAGGCCGATGGCGACCTGCACTGCCTCGATGCCAAGATCAACATCGACGCCAACGCCATGTACCGTCAGCCTAAGCTGAAGACCTTCCACGACCCGTCGCAGGACGACGCCCGTGAAGCCCACGCTGCCAAGTTCGAACTGAACTACGTTGCCCTTGAAGGCAACATCGGCTGCATGGTCAACGGTGCCGGCCTGGCCATGGGTACCATGGACATCGTCAACCTGCACGGCGGCAAGCCAGCCAACTTCCTCGACGTTGGCGGTGGTGCTACCAAAGAGCGCGTTACCGAAGCGTTCAAGATCATTCTGTCCGACAGCAATGTCGCGGCCGTTCTGGTCAACATCTTCGGCGGCATCGTTCGCTGCGACATGATTGCCGAAGGCATCATCGGTGCAGTGAAAGAAGTCGGCGTTAAAGTTCCGGTCGTCGTTCGCCTTGAAGGCAACAACGCCGAACTGGGCGCTAAAGTACTGGCAGAAAGCGGTTTGAACATCATTGCGGCAACCAGCCTGACCGACGCTGCTCAACAAGTTGTCAAAGCTGCGGAGGGCAAGTAATGAGCGTCCTGATCAATAAAGACACCAAAGTCATCTGCCAGGGCTTCACCGGCTCGCAGGGTACTTTCCACTCCGAACAGGCCATCGCCTACGGCACCAAGATGGTCGGCGGCGTAACGCCAGGCAAGGGTGGCACCACCCACCTGGGCCTGCCGGTGTTCAACACCGTGAAGGAAGCCGTGGAAGCTACCGGCGCTGACGCTTCGGTCATCTACGTACCGGCCCCGTTCTGCAAGGACTCGATCCTGGAAGCGGCCTTCGGCGGCATCAAGCTGATCGTCTGCATCACCGAAGGCATTCCTACCCTGGACATGCTGGATGCCAAGGTCAAGTGCGACGAGCTGGGCGTTACCCTGATCGGCCCTAACTGCCCAGGTGTCATCACCCCGGGCGAGTGCAAGATCGGCATCATGCCAGGCCACATCCACCTGCCAGGCAAGGTCGGTATCGTTTCGCGTTCCGGCACCCTGACCTATGAAGCGGTCAAGCAGACCACCGACGCCGGCTTCGGCCAGTCGACCTGCGTCGGCATCGGCGGTGACCCGATCCCAGGCTCCAACTTCATCGACATCCTGAAGCTGTTCCAGGAAGACCCGAAGACCGAAGCGATCGTGATGATCGGTGAGATCGGCGGTTCGGCTGAAGAAGAAGCCGCGGCCTACATCAAGGCCCACGTGACCAAGCCTGTCGTTTCCTACATCGCTGGTGTTACCGCTCCTGCGGGCAAGCGCATGGGCCACGCAGGCGCCATCATCTCCGGTGGCAAGGGTACTGCGGACGAGAAGTTCGCCGCCCTGCAGGACGCGGGTGTGAAAACCGTGCGTTCGCTGGCTGACATCGGCAAGGCCCTGGCCGAGCTGACTGGCTGGGAAGCCAAGAAGTAATACTGCTACACCCCCCACGCGCACAAAGGCCACCTTCGGGTGGCCTTTGTCGTTTGTGGGGTTTCTGTAGGCCGGTGCTGGCGATAGGGATTCTTCGATAGGTTTGATAGGAATTTTCACGCAGACGGATGTTTCAATCCGAGGATAATTCCCCCTGTCATCGGTCGCACAGACGACAAACATGTACGCACATCGGACAAGCAGCACTGTGCCAGTGCGTTTGACTGACAAAACAGTTACATTACGCGCTCACTCTGTGCCCGTACCCCAAAAGGGAACGACACGCTAAACGGGTCTGGCCTATCAAGCCGGGCAGCATTTCCCCTCATCCAAAGGGAAATCCCCTCTCGAATCCCGATTTCAGCAGTGTGGTACTACCTTAAATGAAAGTTCTCAAAGGCCAGGATATCCTGGCGCTTGGCTTTATGACGTTTGCGCTTTTTGTGGGTGCAGGCAATATCATCTTCCCGCCTATCGTCGGTCTGCAGTCTGGCCCGCATGTATGGATGGCGGCACTGGGCTTCCTGGTGACTGCCGTCGGCCTGCCGGTCATCACCGTGGTCGCCCTGGCCAAGGTCGGTGGCGGCATGGACGCACTGAGCAGCCCGATCGGCAAGTTCTTCGGTGGCTTGCTGGCAGCCGTGTGCTACCTGTCGGTAGGCCCGCTGTTCGCCACCCCGCGTACCGCGACCGTGTCGTTCGAAGTGGGTGTTGCGCCGCTGACCGGTGAGAGCCCGCTGGCGCTGTTCATCTATAGCCTGGTGTATTTCGCCGTGGTACTGGCGGTGTCCATGTACCCGGGCAAGCTGCTCGATACCGTCGGCCGCTTCCTGGCGCCGTTGAAGATCATCGCCCTGGCAGTGCTGGGCATCGCTGCCTTCGCGCTGCCAGCCGGAACCATTGGTGACGCACAGCCGGCCTATGCCGCCGCAGCATTCTCCAAGGGCTTCTCCGACGGCTACCTGACCATGGATACCCTGGGTGCCCTGGTATTCGGTATTGTCATCGTCAACGCCATCCGCTCGCGCGGTGTGGAGTCGCCCAAGCTGATCACCCGTTACGCCATCATCGCTGGCCTGATCGCCGGTGTCGGCCTGGCGCTGGTATACATCAGCCTGTTCCGCCTGGGTGCCACCAGCCACGATATCGCCGCAGACGCCACCAACGGTGCCGCGGTGCTGCATGCCTACGTACAGCACACCTTCGGCTCGCTGGGCAGCGGCTTCCTGGCCGTGCTGATCGCGCTGGCCTGCCTGGTGACTGCAGTTGGCCTGACCTGCGCCTGCGCCGAGTACTTCAGCCAGGTCCTGCCGCTGTCGTACCGCGCACTGGTGGTGATCCTCGCTGGTTTCTCGCTGCTGATCTCCAACCTGGGCCTGACCAAGCTGATCATGTTCTCGATCCCGGTGCTCACCGCCATCTATCCGCCGTGCATCGTGGTGGTCGGCCTGAGCTTCGTGAAAGACCTGTGGAACTCGCCAACCCGTATCCTGGCCCCGGTGATGCTGGTGTCGCTGGTGTTCGGCATGGTCGACGCGATCAAGGGCAGCAGCCTTGCCCATGTGTTGCCAGACTTCATGGCGCACCTGCCATTGAGCGATGCCGGCATGGCCTGGCTGGTGCCTTCGGTGGTGACCCTGGCGGGCGCCGTGGCCTGCGACCGCATGCTCGGCAAGCCGCGCGAGGCGCTGGCCTGACCTGGTACGTCGAAGCCTGAGGGCGGCACCGGCCACAAGCCGAAGGGTGCGCGCCAAGGGTGGAAACCGGAAAGCCCCGTATCCGAAAGGATGCGGGGCTTTTTGCTTGCTGGCAGCGGGCTTTTCGCAGCAGGCGAGGTTTTTTCAGTGTGCAGGTGTGCCTTTTGCCGCTTGCCAGCGTCGAAATCCGGTCCCTATCCTTGAGGCACATAGCCCTTTCGGTAACCCTGCATGAACTTCATTCAGACCAACCTCAACAACCTGCTGGCCCTCGCCTGGTTCGCCCTGTGCTGGGGGGGTTATACCCGCTATGCCATCTGGAAGGGGCGTGACACTGCGTGCCTGGCCAGCGTACTGCACCTGTACCGCGAAGACTGGATGCGCCGCATGCTGCTGCGCGACAACCGCATTGCCGATGCCAGTGTGATCGGCAACCTGGAGCGCAACGCCTCGTTCTTTGCCTCCAGCACGCTGATCATTCTCGCCGGCATTCTCACCGTGCTTGGCGCCTCCGACCGGGCGTTGTCGCTGCTGGCCGACCTGCCACTGGTACAGCAGGCCTCGCAGGGCATGTCGGAGATGAAGCTGCTGTGCCTGGCAATGGTCTTCGTCTATGCGTTCTTCACCTTTAGCTGGTGCATGCGGCAGTACAACTTTGCTGCCGTACTGGTGGGGTCGGCGCCGATGATTGGTGAACGGCTGGTCAATGAGATGGAGCGCAAGGCATTCGCCTCACGTGCCGCGCGGGTACTGTCACTGGCGGCGAACCAGTTCAACCTGGGCTTGCGCTCGTATTACTTCGGCATGGCCTTGCTCACCTGGTTCATCAGCCCCTGGCTGTTCATGGTGGTGAGCGTGGGCGTGGTGTTGATTCTGTACCGCCGTGAGTTCCATTCCGATGTACTGGAAGTGATGGTCTTCACGCCCACCGAAAGTGCCCCCACGGACGCGGCCAAGGAAAGCGCTGCTGGCAGCGCTTGAGTGGAGCAGCAGGCACCACGTTCCCTAGCGGCTGTCAGCCTGCGCCTGCAGCCAGGCTACCGTCGCCGGCGAGGCCTGGCTGAGGGGGATCGAAGCCTGGTGCACGCTGCCATCCCAGCCCTCCATGGTGATCCACAGTTCAGCGTTGGGTTGGGTCCTGGCAGGGACTGGCACGGAAGCCCCCATGCTGTACGGTGAACCAAAGAAGATGCTCCCGGCCGCGCGCAGGCTGCGTGGCTTGCCCACCCGCAGGTAGGTGGCCTTCACCTCGCCTATACAGTGGCTGCACAACGCCGCACTGAAACTCTTGAAGTACCCGGCCGGGCCTTCCTGGCGCGGCGCCGCAGCGCGGAATTCGGCCAGGCGCAGGCTCCATGGGCCCACTGCGACCACGCCCGCCTCACGTTCACCCAGCCCGGCTTCACCTTTGAACAACGCCTGGTCAGCAAAATATCGGGGCATGAAACCCAAGGGCACGAGTATCAGCAGAATGTTCAGGTGAAAGCGCCATTTCAACCACCAGCGGCGTGCGGCAGAAGGTGCTTCGGCTTGGGTGGCATGGCTCATGGCGTGGTCTCCTTCAGGTGCGCGGCGGGGGTCGCGGTGCTCGCTCGGGCGGCACGCGGCTTGCGTTTCAGTGCCGCAGCGGTGGCCTGGGCGGTGCGTTTGCTCCAGATCAGCAGCCCGCTGAGCACCATCAAGGTCAGCACCAGGCCAAAAAAGAACCAGATCATCTTGACCCAGAGCCCGCCAAAATCGCCTGTGTGCAGCGGGCGCATGGATTCAGTGACGAACTCCAGCGAAGTGCGATCATCCAGGGTGTGCGAGGTGGCGACCACGCCGGTATAGGGGTTGATGCTCGCGCTCTGGTACATCAGCGGGTACCAGCCGCGGCCGCGGATATTGAAGGTGTCGTAGGCATTGCCGGGCAGGCGCACGAAGGACGCCTCGAAGCCGGGGATCTGCGCCGCTACCGTTTCGATGGCATGCTCCAGGCTGACCAGCCTGGGCGCCTCGCCAGGTTGTAGCAGCGGTACGTCCTCGCGGGCGACCACGGCGGGTACGTCGCGGCTTGAAATGGAGATGTGGTTGTCGGCCAGCAAGGCCTGGATCAGGAACCAGGTGCCGGTGATCGCGATCACGGCAATGAACCAGATCGACCAGATACCGCTCAGGCGATGGAAGTCACCCCAGAAGATGCGCGCACCCTGGCGCAAGCGCAGGGTAGGTTTGAGAAAGCCTTTCCAGAAGCGCTTGTAGACAACCAGGCCGGTGACCAGCGAGGCGAGCATCGGCAAGCCCAGCAGCGAGACCAGGTACCACCCCCACGGGTAGCCGTTGCCGAAAGGCACCAGCCACCAGCCATGCAGGGCGCGGGTGAACTGGCGGAAGTCGAAGGACGGGCTGATGCCCTGGATCTTGCCTGTATAGGGGTTCACATAGAGGTTCTGGGTGGTGTTGTCCGGTTGCACCACCTGCACCTGCAGCGCGAAGTGCGACTCGTCCGGGCGCATGATGTATTGCACATCCAGATCGGGGCGGGCTTCACGCAGGGCCTTGAGCACCTGGTCATAAGTCAGCAGTGGCGCATCATCGCTCGGCTTCGCCGCGCGTATCTCCGGTTTGGCCAGCCATACCAGTTCCTGGCTGACCACTGCCAGGGTGCCGGTGAAGCAGACGATCAGCACGAAGAACCAGATGGGCAGGGCCAGCCAACTGTGAACCAGGAACCAGAGTTTCGAGCGTGACTTCTTGGACATAGGGGCCGGTGCCTTGTGGTTTGGGTGGCTTGCGCGTCGATCCCTCGCGGTATGAGGAAATTCCCGCCGGTACCCTTATGACGCGCGAGCGTCGGCAAACCGGAAAACCGCTGGTCGTGTGCAGCACCTTCAGGGCCGCCCGCGCCAGCCTTGGCCGGTGGCCGTGCGCGGTTAATTTTCCCGATGCTCCATCCGTTTCGTAGGGATAGCCGAGTTGTTACTCGAAACCAATGTGCACGGATGAAACCAGATGAATGTTGAGAAGTCCCTGAAGCTCGCCCGCCGTTTCATTGAGCTGCCGGTGGAAAAGCGGCGGCTGTTTCTCGAAACCCTGGCCAGCGAGGGTATCGACTTTTCACAATTCCCGATCCCTGCAGACGTCGCCGTCGACGATCGCCACGCACTGTCCTATGCCCAGCAACGCATGTGGTTTCTGTGGCAGCTGGACCCCCACGGTGCCGCCTACAACCTGCCCAGTGCGGTGGTGCTGAAAGGGGCGCTGGACACCTCGGCGGTACAGCGCTCGTTCGAGCAGGTACTGCAGCGTCACCAGGCCCTGCGCACCGTGTTCCAGGCTCAGGGCGACGACGTGGTGCAAGTGGTGCAGCCAGCAGCCATCGTCATAGACGAACACGACCTCCAGGCGCTGGCCGGCGAGGCCCGTGACGCCGCTGTGGCGCAGGCCGTGCGGGACGAAGCCGGTTTGCCTTTCGACCTCCAGCACGGCCCGCTGTTTCGTGTGCGCTTGCTGAAGCTGGCGGCCCAGGAGCACGTACTGCTGTTGACCCTGCACCATATCGTCGCCGATGGCTGGTCGATGAACGTCCTCATCCAGGAATTCGTCCACGGCTACGATGCCCTGGTTAGCGGGCAGGCGCCGGAGCTGCCTGAGTTGCCCATTCAGTACAGTGACTACGCGCTGTGGCAGCGGCGCTGGCTGGAGGCTGGGGAGCAAGCGCGACAGCTGGCCTACTGGCAGGCCAAGCTGGGCGACCAGCATCCGGTATTGCAGTTGCCTGCCGACTACCCCCGGCCGCTGCAAGCCAGCCGCCAGGGGCAGCGCCTGGCCATCGCGGTGCCACAGGGCCTCAGCGAGCGACTGTCGGGCCTGGCGCGTCAGCAAGGGGTTACCTTGTTCAGTGTGCTGTTGGCCGGCTTCAAGCTGCTTTTGCAACATTACAGTGGCCTGCAGGACATCCGTGTCGGGGTGCCGGTCGCCAACCGCAATCGCGAAGAAGTCGAGGGGCTGATCGGCGTATTCGTCAATACCCAGGTGTTGCGCACCGAGCTCGACCCGCAGATGTCCGTCGCCCAATTGCTGGCCGATATCCGCGAAACCACCCGCGCGGCCCAGAGCCACCAGGATTTGCCGTTCGAGCGTTTGGTCGAAGGCCTGCAAGTCGAGCGCAGCCTCAGCCATACGCCGTTGTTCCAGGTGTTGCACAACCATCAGGCGAACGTCGCCGACATCGGCGCCTTACGCAGCGAATCAGGCCTTGAGCTGCAAGTACTGGAGCGCCACGAGCGCAGTGTCCAGTTCGAGCTCACCCTCGATACGGTGGAGCGGGACGGCCAAGTGCAGGCCGCATTCACCTATGCGAGCGAGTTGTTTGCCCCGGCCACCATCGAACGTATGGCGGGCCATTGGCTGAACCTGTTGCAGGCCATGGCCGCTGACCCGCTGGCGGCCATCGGCGACTTGCCGCTGCTGGGGGCCGGCGAGCGGCAGCGGCTATTGCAGGCCAGCCAACCGGCAGCCAGCGAGTTCGCTGTCGACAGCGTACTTGCGCTGTTCGCCGCGCAGGTGGCGCAGCAGCCGCAGGCCCCGGCACTGGTGTTCGGCGACCGGCAACTGAGCTATGCCGAACTCGATGCCGATGCCAACCAGCTGGCGCACCAATTGATCGAGTGGGGCGTCGGGCCTGAAGTACTGGTCGGTATTGCCGTCGAACGGTCGGTGGAGATGATCGTTGGCCTGCTGGCGATCCTCAAGGCCGGTGGTGCCTATGTGCCGTTCGACCCGGAGTACCCGCAAGAGCGCCTGGCCTACATGCTGGCCGACAGCGGTGTGCAGCTGCTGCTGACCCAGCAGGCGCTGCTGCCACGCCTGCCGCAGGACACACCTGTGCGTTACCTGGTGCTCGACCAGGCTGCAGAGGCGCTGGCGCGCTTCAGCACAGCGGCTCCGCCTGCGCGGGTGAATGCCGATAACCTGGCCTATGCCATCTATACCTCGGGCTCTACCGGGCGTTCGAAGGGTGTCACCATCAGCCATGGCGCCCTGGCCAACTACGTCCAGGCGGCACTGCAGCGCCTTGCGCTGGGCCAGGCTGCGAGCATGGCGGTGGTCTCCACGCTGGCGGCCGACCTTGGCCATACCACCCTGTTCGGCGCACTGTGCAGCGGCAGCTGCCTGCATGTGATTGCCCTGGACATCAGCCTGGACGCCGAGCGTTTCGCCGCCTACATGCACGCACACGCGGTGGACGTGCTGAAAATTGTCCCTTCCCATCTGCAGGCATTGCTCGATGGCCCGCACCCGGCCCGGGCACTGCCGCAGCGTGCGCTGGTGCTGGGCGGCGAGGCTTGCCCCGCCGGGCTGATGGCCCAACTGGCGCAGCTGGCCCCGCACTGCACGCTGTTCAACCATTACGGCCCGACCGAAACCACCGTAGGCGCGCTCGCCGATGCGGTCGAGGCGCCATCGGCGACGGGGCGTGTGCCGCTTGGGCGGCCGTTGGCCAACATGCAGGCTTATGTGCTGGACGCTTCGCTGCAACCGCTGAGCACCGGTTGCCAGGGCGAGCTGTATCTTGCCGGTGCAGGGGTGGCGCGAGGCTATCACCGCCGCGCGGCGATGACCGCTGAACGCTTCGTGCCCAACCCGTTCGGGGCCGCCGGTAGCCGCGTGTACCGAACCGGCGATCTGGCGCGGCAGTTGGCGAACGGCCAGGTCGATTACCTGGGGCGGGTCGACCATCAGGTGAAGATTCGCGGTTACCGCATCGAACTGGGGGAAATCACCGACACCCTCAAGCGCCAGCCCCGTGTGCACGACGCCGTGGCCGTTATCCACGGCACTGGCAGCGCGGCCCGTATCGTCGCCTACGTGGTGCCCGACAGCCAGGCCGACGCCTCGCAGGTGCTTGCCGACGCACAAGCGGCGCTGGCCAGACAGTTGCCAGACTACATGCTGCCGAGCCGCTTCATGGCAGTGCCCAGCATGCCACTGACACTCAATGGCAAGCTCGATTTGCGTGCCTTGCCGGTGCCTGACGAAGGCCCGGCACAGGCCTACCGTGCCCCGCAGACCACCTTGCAACAGCAGCTGGCGCTGATCTGGCAGGACGTGCTGAACGTCGCCCAGGTAGGGCTTGATGACAACTTCTTCGCCCTGGGTGGGCATTCCCTGCTGGCGACACAGATCATCGCCCGGGTCCGGCGCATCCTGGGGCGTGACGTACCGTTGCGCAGCCTTTTCGAAAGCAACTCGCTACAGGGCTTTGCCGACCAGGTACTGGGCGCTGGCGCGCAGCACGTCGAGCCGATCGCAGCGGTGCCGCGTGACCAGCCCCTGGTCGCGTCGCACGCCCAGCAGCGGCAATGGCTGTTCTGGCAGATGCAGCCGCACAGCACCGCCTACCACACACCTATGGTCGTGCGCCTGCGTGGCGAACTGGATCGTGCCGCATTGACCCAGGCCTTCGCGATCCTCTGCGAACGCCATGAAGCCTTCCGCACGACGTTCGTCGAGCGCGATGGCGTGTTGCTGCAGCGCATCCAGCCTGCGGGTGAACTACCGCTGGCCTGGGACCAACTGCCGGCAACGGCCGAGCTGGCACACATACAGGCTCAGGTAGTGGCCGAGACCCAGCGGCTGTTCGACCTCGGCACCGGCCCGTTGTGGCGCGCCAGGGTGCTGCAGTTGGGCGAGCAGGACCAGCTGCTGGTGGTCACCTTGCACCACATCATTTCCGATGGTGGTTCGATGAGCGTGATGGTGCGTGAGTTCGTTGCCCTGTACCAGGCCTTGCATCGGGGCGAAGCGCCGGCATTGGCCAAGCTGCCGATCCAGTACGCCGATTACGCCGCCTGGCACAAGCACTGGCTTGAGCAGGGCGAGCTCCAGCGCCAACTGGACTACTGGCGCGGGCAGCTGGGAAGCGAGCAGCCTATCCTGGAGCTGCCAATCGACCACCCGCGCAGCGCGCTGAAAGACCACCGCCTGGGGCGGGTCGCGTTCGCCCTGGACAGCGAACTGGCGCAGCGCTTGCGGCAGTTGGCGCGTGAGCATGAGCTGACCCTGTTCCAGCTGTTCCTCGGGGCTTTTGCCCTGTTGTTGCAACGCTACTGCGAACAGCCCGATGTACGCATCGGCATACCGGTGAGCAACCGTAGCCGGCAAGAGCTGGAAAACGTCCTGGGCTTTTTCGTCAATACCTTGGTCATGCGCGTCGAAGTCGACCCGGCCATGAGCGGCGCGGCGCTGCTCAGCCAGGTCAAGGCCACGGCGCTGGCCGGCCAGGCGCATCAGGACCTGCCGTTCGACCGCCTGGTCGAAGCCTTGAACCCGCAACGCTCGCTGGACCGCAACCCGCTGTTCCAGGTGATGTACAACCACCTCAGCATTGCCGGCCAGCAGGTTGGCAGCTCCAGCCTGGCAGGTTTGCATGCCGAGGAAATGACCCTGCAGGGTGGCACCGCGCAATTCGACCTGACCCTGGAAACGCTGGAGACCGACGCGGCGATCAACGTGTCGTTCCTCTACGCTGCCGAGCTGTTCGAAGCCGCTACCCTGCAACGCATGGCTGAGCACTGGTGCAACTTGCTGCGCGGCCTTGCCGCCGACCCAGCCCAGGCTGTCGGCGAGCTGCCGTTGTTGGCGCCCCAGGAGCAGGCGGCCCTGTTGCAGGGCTGGCAACAGGCGGGGCTCGCGGCCGCGCCGGCGGCGGTCCACCAGCTGATTGCCGAACAGGCCCAGCGCCAACCGCAAGCGGTAGCGTTGCTGGTCGGCGACCAGCAATTGAGCTACGGCCAGCTCGAGGCTCGGGCCAACCAGCTGGCACACCGCCTGCGGGCGCTGGGTGTCGGCCCCGACGTGCTGGTGGGCATCGCCCTGGAGCGTTCGCTCGACATGGTTGTCGGTTTGCTGGGCATTCTCAAGGCCGGGGGCGCGTTCCTGCCGCTCGACCCTCAGTACCCGGCAGAGCGCCTGGCCTACATGATGCAGGACAGCGGCATCGACCTGTTGCTCAGTCACAGCCGGGTGCTGCCGGGCCTGGACGTGCAGGCCGGCATTCGTACGCTGCTGCTCGACCAACGGGTTGAGCAGCCGGGCGCCGACCATGCGCCCACCGTGGCATTGAGCCCGCAAAACCTGGCCTACGTGATCTACACCTCGGGTTCTACCGGCCAGCCCAAAGGCGTTGCGGTCGCACACGGGCCGCTGGCCATGCACTGCCTGGCCACTGGCCAATGGTACGAAATGACCCCGGCGGACCGTGAGCTGCATTTCCTGTCGTTTGCCTTCGACGGTGCCCATGAACGCTGGCTGACTTCGCTGGTCATGGGGGGCAGCCTGCTGCTGCGCGACGATGAGCTGTGGAGCCCCGAGCGCACCTACGAGGAGATACGCCGGCATGGGGTGACCATGGCCGGATTCCCGCCGGCCTACCTGCAACAGCTGGCCGAGCATGCGGCGCATGCCGGTAACCCTCCACCGGTTCGTCTTTACAGCTTTGGCGGCGATGCCATGCCGCGGGCGACTTACGAGCGGGTGCAGCAAAGCCTGCAACCCCAGGTGATGATCAATGGGTATGGCCCCACCGAGACCGTGGTCACGCCGATGGTCTGGCGTACCCGCGCCGGGGATCATTGCGACAGCGCCTATGCCCCGATCGGCCAGCCTGTCGGCGAGCGCAGTGCGTGTGTGCTGGACGCCGCCCTGGGCCTGCTGCCAGCAGGCGTGGCCGGGCAGCTGTACCTGGGCGGTGCCGGCCTGGCCCGCGGCTACCTGGGGCGCCCGGGGCTGACGGCCGAGCGCTTCGTGCCCGACCCGTTTGGCTCCGAGGGTGCGCGCCTGTACCGCACCGGTGACCAGGTTCGCCTGCGCGCCGACGGGCAGTTCGATTACCTGGGGCGGATCGATAACCAGGTAAAAATCCGCGGCTTCCGTGTCGAACTGGGCGAAATCGAGGCGTGCCTGCTGGCCTGCGCCGAGGTGCGCGAGGCCGTGGTGGTAGCCGTCGACGGCCCAAGCGGCAAGCAGCTGGCGGCTTATCTGGTGCTGGCCGATAGCATTGCCGCACACGGGCCGGCCGAGCAGCGCGAGCAGCTGAAGGCGGCGCTGCGCCAGAGCCTGCCGGACTACATGCTGCCGACCCACTGGCTGGTGCTTGAGCAACTGCCGTTGCTGCCCAATGGCAAGCTCGACCGCAAAGCACTGCCGGCACCCGACTTCAGCGCCCTGCAGCAGGCCTACGTGGCGCCACGCAATGCCCTGGAGCAGCGTCTTGCCGCGTTGTGGCAGCGCGTGCTGAAGCTCCCGCAGGTGGGCGTGAGTGACAACTTCTTCGAGCTCGGGGGTGACTCGATCATCTCGATCCAGCTGGTCAGTCGGGCGCGTCAGGACGGCCTGCTGTTCAGTGCCCGTGATCTGTTCGAGCATCAGACCGTGGCCGCACTGGCCAGCGTTGCCCAGGTTGGCGCATGCGAGGTGCAAGCCGACCAGGGGCCGCTCAGTGGCGAGCAGGTGCTGCTACCGGTGCACCAGCTGTTCTTTGCCCAGGAGATTCCGGCACGTCACCACTGGAACCAGTCGATCCTGCTTGAACCACGGCAGCCTTTGAACGCTGCTGATCTGGAGCGGGCCCTGCACGCCCTGGTCGAGCACCATGATGCCTTGCGCCTGAGCTTTGCGCCCACCGATGATGGCTGGAAGGCGCGCTACCGCAGCCCCGCACAGTGCGCCCAGGCGGCACTGCTGTGGCAGGCCGCGGTGGATGATGAAGGTGGGTTGCACACTTTGCTCGAGCAAGCGCAGCGCAGCCTTGACCTGGAAAACGGGCCATTGCTGCGTGCCTTGCTGGCAACGCTGGCGGACGGCAGCCAGCGCTTGCTGTTGGTCGTTCATCACCTGGTGGTGGATGGGGTGTCATGGCGCATCCTGCTGGAGGACCTGCAACAGGCCTACGCTGCCCTGCTTGCGGGTAACCAGCCGAACCTGCCCGCCAAGAGCCATTCCATGCAGGCATGGGCCAAGCGCTTGCAGGGGCATGCAGCGCACATGCAGGGCCAGCTTGGCTACTGGTGCGAGCAGTTGCAGGGGCGCGCCGCACTGCCACGTCGGCAGGTCAGCGACCTGGCCGCAGCCAATCAGCAGTGCCACGCCCACACGGTTTACAGCCGCCTGGACCGCGCCTGGACCGAGCGGCTGCTGCGCGAGGCGCCGGCCGCCTACCGCACACGGGTCAACGACCTGCTGCTGGCAGCCTTGGTGCGGGTGATTGCAGGCTGGACCGGGCGCGACGAAGTGTCGGTGCTGCTGGAAGGTCATGGCCGTGAAGCGCTGTTCGACGACCTGGACCTCAGCCGCACGCTCGGCTGGTTCACCACGGTGTTCCCGCTGAAGCTGGCGGTGCCCAGTGAGCTTTCCCACACCTTGAAGCAGGTCAAGCAGCACCTGCACAGCATTCCCGACAACGGCATCGGTTTCGGTGTGCTGGGCCAATGGGGCAGCGCCGAGGCGCGCCAGCAATTGGGCCATGTACCGCTGCCGGAAATCACCTTCAACTACCTGGGCCAGTTCGATGGCAGCTTCGATCAGGCCCAAGCGCTGTTCGTGCCGGCCAAGGAAGACAAGGGCGCCGATCACGACGCGCAGGCGCCGCTGGGCAACCTGTTGAGCCTCAATGGCCAAGTGTACGGCGGTGAGCTGAGCCTGGGCTGGACGTTCAGTCGCGAGCTGTTCGATAGCGCCACCCTTGAGCGCCTGGCCGCAGATTACACCCGCGAATTGCAGGCGTTGATCGAGCACTGCTGCACACCGGGGGTGTGCGGTGTGACGCCGTCCGACTTCCCGCTGGCGCGCCTGTCGCAGGCCCAGCTGGACCAACTGCCAGTGCCCGCGGCCGAGATCGCCGACCTCTATCCGCTGGCGCCGATGCAGCAGGGCATGCTGTTCCACGCCTTGTACGAGCAGCAGGCGGGGGATTACGTGAACCAGATGCGCGTCGATGTCGACGGCCTGGATGTCGAGCGTTTCCGCCGTGCCTGGGAGGCTGTACTGCAGCGCCACGATATCTTGCGCACGCAGTTCCACTGGGAACACGAGCAGGCCCTGCAGGTGGTACGCAAACACGTTGAACTGCCGTTCGTGGTGCACGACTGGCAGGGGCGCGAAGGCCTTGAGGCTGCCCTCGAGCAACTGGCGCTCGACCAGCGCCAGCAGGGCTTCGACCTCAGCCAGGCGCCGTTGCTGCGCCTGGCGCTGGTGCGCACTGGTCCGGCCCGGCAGCACTTGCTCTATACCAGCCATCACATCCTCATGGATGGCTGGAGCAACTCCCAGCTGTTGGGCGAAGTGCTGCACCAGTACGCCCTGCTGGGCGACGGGCAGCCCTCGGCATTGCCACCGGTCACCAGCCGCTACAGCGATTACATCGGCTGGCTGGGCCGGCAGGACGCCGCTGCCGGTGAAGCGTTCTGGAAAGACTGCCTGCGCGACCTGCAAGGGCCCACCCGCCTGGCGCAGGCCATTGCCTACGAGGCCCAGGCCGAAGCAGGGGAGGGCTACGCCGAGCATGTGCAGGTGATCGATGCCGCCACCACCGGGCAGCTGGTGGCACTGGCGCGCCAACACAAGGTCACCCTCAACACCTTGCTGCAGGGGGCCTGGCTGTTGCTGCTGCAACGCTATACCGGGCAGGACAGCGTCACGTTCGGGGCTACGGTTGCCGGGCGCCCGGCGGCGCTCAAGGGCATCGAGCAGCAGGTGGGCCTGTTCATCAACACCTTGCCGGTCACTGCCAGCCCGGCCCCGCAGCTGCCATTCGCGCAATTCCTGCAGCAGCTGCAGGCGCAAAACGTGGCCATGCGCGAGTTCGAACACACCCCGCTGTTCGACATCCAGCGCTGGAGCGGGCAGGGCGGCGAGGCCCTGTTCGACAACATCCTGGTCTTCGAGAACTACCCCGTTTCCGAGGCACTGCAGCAGGGTGCCCCGGCAGGCTTGAGCTTCGGTGAGGTCTACAGCCGCGAACAGACGCATTACCCGCTGACCTTGTCGATCAGCCAAGGGCAGACCTTGCAGTTGCACTACAGCCATGCGCTGGAGCATCTGCAGCGCCCGGCGCTGGCTGCGCTGGCCGACAACTTCCAGCATGTGCTGCAGCAGTGCCTGAGCTTGCCGCTGGACAGCTGCCTGGGCGCGTTCTGCCTGGTAGCCCCTGCCACCCGCGAAGGGCTGTTGCAGCACGTCAACCAGACGGCTGCCGATTACCCGCTGCAGCACAGTTATGCCGAGCTGTTCGAAGCGCAGGTGGCCCGTACCCCGCAGGCGGTCGTTGCGGGCTGCGGCGACCGGCAGTACAGCTACAGCGAGCTCAACCGCCGTGCCAACCGTGTGGCCCATGGGCTGATTGCGCTGGGGGTCGGGCCTGACCAGCCAGTGGCATTGCTGGCGCAGCGCAGCCTTGAGCTGCTGGGCATGATGGTGGGCACCTTCAAGGCCGCCGCCGGCTACCTGCCACTGGACCCTGGCCTGCCACAACAACGCCTGAGCCATATCGTCGCCTTGAGCCGCACCCCGGTGTTGCTCTGCACCGAGGCGTGCCAGGCGCAGGCCGAGGCCTTGCTGGACGCACTGGACGAAGCACGGCGGCCGCAGCTGCTGGTGCTGGAAACCCTCGACCGGCCTGGCAGCGCCGAGCACGATCCGCAGCGCTACAGTGGCCCGCAGCACCTGGCGTACGTGATCTACACCTCGGGCTCGACTGGGCAGCCCAAAGGGGTGATGGTCGAGCAGGCGGGCATGCTCAACAACCAACTGAGCAAGGTGCCTTACCTGGGCTTGGGGCCGGACGACGTGATCGCCCAGACCGCGTCGCAGAGCTTCGACATTTCGGTGTGGCAGTTCCTTGCAGCGCCACTGTTTGGCGGCTGTGTGCAGATTGTGCCAAACGAACTGGCCCATGATCCCGAAGCCTTGCTGCAGCAGGTGCGCGAGCAGCGCATCAGTGTGCTCGAGAGTGTGCCGTCGTTGATCCAGGGTATGTTCCAGGCCCCGGCCATTGCCGTGCCGTCGCTGCGCTGGATGCTGCCCACTGGCGAAGCGCTGGCGCCGGAGCTCGCTCGTCAATGGTTGCAGCGCTATCCCGATGTCGGGCTGGTCAATGCCTATGGGCCGGCCGAATGTTCCGATGACGTGGCGTTCTTCCGCGTCGACCTGGCGAGCACGCAAGGCGTGTACCTGCCCATTGGCAGCCCGACCGACAACAACCGCCTGTATGTGCTGGACGCCGCGCTGGAGCTGGCGCCGCTGGGCGTCACCGGAGAGCTGTGCGTGGCAGGAACCGGCGTGGGCCGTGGCTATGTCGGCGACCCTCTGCGTACTGCCCAGGCCTTTATTCCGCACCCTTGCGGGGCGCCCGGCGAGCGCCTGTACCGCACTGGCGACTTGGCCCGGCGCCGTGCCGACGGCGTGCTGGAATACGTCGGCCGGGTCGATCACCAGGTCAAGATCCGCGGCTTCCGGATCGAGCTGGGCGAGATCGAAGCCGCGTTGCTCGACAGCGATCAGGTACGCGAGGCGGTGGTGATGGCCCAGCCCGGCGCCAACGGGCCGCAGTTGGTGGCCTATTGCGTGGCGGATGACGCTGTGGCTGCCGACGCGCTCAAGCAACAGCTCAAAGCCAGCCTGAAAGCCCGTCTGCCCGACTACATGGTACCTGTGCACTGGGTGCTGATGGCGCGTCTGCCGCTGACGCCGAACGGCAAGGTAGACCGCAAGGCGCTGCCGCTGCCGGACATGAGTCAGGCACGCCAGGCCTATGTTGCCCCGCGCAGTGAACTGGAGCAGCAGCTGGCCGCGATCTGGCAGGACGTGCTCAAGCTTGAGCAGGTGGGGCTGGACGACAACTTCTTCGAACTGGGTGGCGATTCGATCGTTTCCATCCAGGTGGTCGGGCGCGCCCGCCAGGCCGGCATCGCCTTCAGCCCCAAAGATGTTTTCGAGCAGCAGACGGTGCAGGGCCTGGCGCGTGTCGCTCGGCGGGGTGCCGCTCAGCAGCAGATCGACCAGGGCCCGGTCAGCGGTGAGCTGCACCTGCTGCCGGCCCAGGCCGAATTCTTCGCGCTGGCTATTCCCCAGCGCCATCACTGGAACCAGTCGGTGCTGCTGGACGCCCTGCAGCTGCTGGATGCCGACCGGCTGGAACACGCCCTGCACCAGTTGGTGGTGCACCATGACGGCTTGCGCCTGAAGTTCGACGAAAGCGAACAGGGCTGGCGCGCCAGCTTCGGCGAAGCGCACGTGCGCCACGCGCTGTTGTGGCAGCGTGACTGTGCCGATGCGCAGGCGCTGGAGGCACTGTGCGACCAGGCCCAGGCCAGCCTGTGCCTGGGCAGCGGCGACCTGGTGCGTGCGGTGCTGGTAACGCAACCGGGCGAGTGCCAGCGCTTGTTGCTGGTGATCCATCACCTGTTGGTCGACGGGGTGTCCTGGCGAATCCTGCTGGAAGACTTGCAGCGTGCTTATCGTCAATGCGTGGCGGGCCAAACGGTGGTGCTGCCGGCCAAGACCAGTTCGCTCAAGGACTGGGCCGGGCAGTTGCAAGCCTATGCTGGCAGCGCAGGGCTTGGCAGCGAGCTGGCGTACTGGCAGGCGCAGTTGCAGCACGACCACGCCGAGCTGCCCTGCGACCACCCGGGCGCCGGGCAACAACGCCGACGTGCGCGCACGGTCAGCACGCAACTTGACCGCGAAGTGACCCGGCAGCTTCTGCAAGAGGCTCCGGCCACCTATCGTACTCAGGTCAACGACTTGCTGCTGACTGCGCTGGCGCGCGTGGTGGGTCGCTGGAGCGGCCAGGCCGCGACGCTGATTCAGCTGGAAGGGCATGGCCGCGAAGAACTGTGCGCCGACCTTGACCTCAGCCGAACCGTCGGCTGGTTCACCAGCCTGTACCCGGTGTGCCTGCGCGTCGAGGGCGAGCTGGGCGCGTCGATCAAGCAGGTCAAGGAGCAGTTGCGCGCCATCCCCAACAAAGGCCTGGGTTACGGTGTGCTGCGTTACCTTGGCAGTGACGAGCAGCGTCAGGCCCTGCAAGGCCTGGCAACACCACGCATCACCTTCAACTACCTGGGGCAGTTCGACGCCAGCTTCGATGGCGCCGGTGATGCCTTGCTGCAACCTTCCCGGCTGGGCGTCGGCGCCGAACAGAGCGCTGACGCGCCGCTGGAAAACTGGCTCAGCCTCAATGGCCAGGTCTATGGCGGCGAGCTGCGCATGGGCTGGACGTTCAGCCTCGACCTGTTCGACGAACAGACCGTGCAACGCCTGGCGGACGATTACGGGCGCGAGCTGCGCAGCCTGGTCGAGCATTGCCTGCAGGCCAACGAGGCCGGTGAACAGGGCATGACACCTTCGGACTTCCCGCTGGCGGGCCTGAGCCAGGCCCAGCTCGATGCGTTGCCGGTACCGGCGGCGCAAGTCGAAGACATCTACGCGCTGTCGCCGATGCAGCAAGGCATGCTGTTCCACTCGCTGTACGAGCAGGGCAGCGGTGACTACATCAACCAGATGCGTGCCGATGTGCAGGGGCTGGATGCCGAACGGCTGCGGGCCGCCTGGCAGGCAGTCTACGACCGCCACGAGGTGCTGCGCGCCAGTGTGCTGTGGCAGGGCCAGCAGCAACCGTTGCAGGTCATTCACAAGCACCTGGCCGTGGCGCTGGTGTACCAGGATTGGCGCGAGCGGCGGGAGCTGCCCACCGCGCTCGACCAGTTGGCCAACGCCGAACGCCTGCGCGGGTTCGACCTGGGTAAAGCGCCGCTGCAGCGCATCCAGGTCATCCGCATTGGCGACGATCGCTACCACCTGATCGATACCAACCACCACATCCTCATGGACGGTTGGAGCTATTCGCAGCTGCTGGGGGAGGTACTCGAACAATACGGTGCCCAGGCCCGCGGCGAGCCTCGCCCAGCGGCGCCGGCAGGGCGCTACCGCGATTACATCGGCTGGTTGCAGCGCCAGGATGCGCAGGCCAGCGAGCAGTTCTGGAAAGCCCGCCTGGCGGACCTGGAACAGCCCACACTGCTCAGCCGCAGCCTGGCGACCGGCCAGCCATTGGCCGAAGCCGACGTAGCCGGGCAGGGGCAGGTTGTATTGCTGCGTGATCGCCAGCAAACCCGCCAGCTCAGCGATTTCGCCCGGCAGCACAAGGTCACGCTCAACACCTTGATGCAAGGGGCCTGGTTGTTGCTGTTGCAGCGTTATACCGGGCAGGCGGCGGTCGCATTCGGTGTCACCGTAGCGGGCCGTCCTGCCGAGCTGCGCGGCGTCGAAGCGCACATCGGGCTGTTCATCAACACCTTGCCGGTGGTTGCCAGCCCGCGCCCGGAACAACCCGTGGTGCAATGGCTGCAAGCGTTGCAAAGCCTCAACCTGCAATTGCGTGAACACGAACACACGCCGTTGTTCGAGATCCAGCGCTGGGCCGGTCACGGCGGCGAGGGGCTGTTCGACAGCATCATGGTGTTCGAGAACTACCCGGTCTCGGAGATCCTCCAGCAAACGGCACCCGAGGGGCTCCGTTTCGATGCGGTGCACAACCATGAGCAGGCCAACTACCCATTGACCCTGGCGGTCAACCAGGGCGAGACGCTGTCGGTGACCTTCGGCTACGACCGTGGCTGCTTCGCTGCCGTGCAGGTCGAGCAACTGGCTGGGCACCTGCGACAGTTGCTGGAGCAGATTGTCGAGGCCTCGGCGCACCAGGCGCTGGGCAGCCTGACGCTGCTCGATGCGCAACAGCAGCAGGCCACCTTCGCCCAGTGGAACCCGGCCCCCGCCGAGCACCCGGCCGACCAGGCCCTGCACAGCCGCATCGAGGCCCAGGTACAGCGCACCCCCGATGCCATCGCCGTCACCTGCGAGGGCCAGGCCCTGAGCTATGCCCAGCTCAACCAGCGTGCCAACGCCCTGGCCCAGCGCCTGGTCGACGACGGGGTCGGGCCTGACGTGCTGGTCGGCCTGGCCGCCGAGCGCTCGCTGGACATGGTCGTTGGCATCTTCGCCATTCTCAAGGCTGGCGGTGCCTATGTGCCGCTGGACCCGGCCTACCCGGCCGACCGTTTGGCTTACATGATCGAAGACAGCGGCCTGCAGCGCGTGCTGGCCCAGCCCCAGGTGCTGGCCAGCCTGCCGGTGCCGGCAGGCGTGCGCGTGCTCAGCCTGGAAAGCAACGATGACAGCAGCCAGGCCGACCCGCTGGCCTGCTCGCCGGTCACCGTCAGCCCGGACAACCTCGCCTACGTGATCTACACCTCCGGTTCCACCGGCAAGCCCAAGGGCGTGCTGCTGCCGCAGCGCAACGTGCTGCGCCTGTTCACGGCCACCGACGCCGACTTCCGCTTCGGCAGCGACGACGTGTGGAGCCTGTTCCACTCCTATGCCTTCGACTTCTCGGTGTGGGAAATCTTCGGCGCCCTGCTGTACGGCGGGCGCCTGGTGATCGTGCCGCAGCACACCAGCCGCTCGCCCGAGGCCTTCTACCAGCTGCTGGCCGACGAGCAGGTCACGGTGCTGAACCAGACCCCGTCGGCGTTCAAGCAACTGATGGCAGTGGCCACCACGGCCGAGCCGCAGCGGCCATTGGCATTGCGCAGCGTGGTGTTCGGGGGCGAGGCGCTGGACGTCAACAGCCTGGCACCGTGGTTCGAGCGCTTCGGCGACCGCCAGCCGCAGCTGGTGAACATGTACGGCATCACCGAAACCACCGTGCATGTCAGCTACCGGCCGCTGTCGCTGGCTGACCTGGGCAAGGCGGCCAGCAGCCCGATGGGCGTGCCGATCCCCGACCTGTCCTGGTATGTGCTCGACGGCGACCTGAACCCGGTAGCCAAAGGCTGCATCGGCGAGCTGTACGTCGGCCGCGCCGGCCTGGCGCGCGGCTACCTCAAGCGCAGCGACCTGAGCGCCACGCGCTTCGTGCCGGACCCGTTCGGTGCCCCTGGCGGGCGCCTGTACCGCACCGGTGACCTGGCGCGCTACCACGCCGACGGGGTGATCGAATACGCCGGGCGCATCGACCACCAGGTGAAGATCCGCGGCTTCCGCATCGAGCTGGGTGAGATCGAAGCCCGCCTGCAGGCGCAACCACAAGTGCGCGAGGCCCTGGTGCTGGCCCAGGAAGGCGCGACCGGCCAGCAGCTGGTGGCCTACCTGATCCCCGCTGCCGAGGTAGCGCTGGAGCAGCAGGCCGGGCTGCGTGCGCAGCTGCGCGAACAGTTGAAGGAAGCGCTGCCGGACTACATGGTCCCGGCGCACCTGCTGCTGCTCGACCGGTGGCCGCTGACAGCCAACGGCAAGCTCGACCGCAAGGCCCTGCCCAAGGCCGATGCCAGCCTGTTGCA
>NZ_SSOE01000043.1:0-4213 GCF_029871175.1 Pseudomonas sp. BN607 | reverse complement strand
GCGCCGACGGTACGACCGCCTTCACGGATAGCGAAGCGCAGACCGTCTTCCATTGCGATGGTCTTGATCAGGGTAACAGTCATCTGAATGTTGTCACCTGGCATTACCATTTCAACGCCTTCCGGCAGTTCGCAGTTACCGGTCACGTCAGTGGTACGGAAGTAGAACTGTGGACGGTAGCCTTTGAAGAACGGAGTGTGACGGCCGCCTTCTTCCTTCGACAGGACGTAGACTTCTGCGGTGAACTTGGTGTGCGGCTTGACCGAACCTGGCTTGACCAGAACCTGGCCACGCTCAACGTCGTCACGCTTGGTACCACGCAGCAGAACGCCGCAGTTCTCGCCAGCACGACCTTCGTCCAGCAGCTTGCGGAACATCTCAACACCGGTGCAGGTGGTGGTGGTAGTGTCACGTAGACCAACGATTTCCAGCGGATCCTGAACGCGGACGATACCACGCTCGATACGACCGGTAACAACGGTACCACGACCCGAAATCGAGAACACGTCTTCGATCGGCATCAGGAACGGCTGGTCGATGGCACGAACTGGCTCAGGAATGTAGCTGTCCAGAGTCTCTACCAGCTTCTTGACAGCGGTAGTGCCCATTTCGTTGTCGTCTTTGCCTTCCAGCGCCATACGAGCCGAACCGATGATGATCGGGGTGTCGTCGCCTGGGAAGTCATAGGTGGACAGCAGGTCGCGAACTTCCATCTCGACCAGTTCCAGCAGCTCAGCGTCGTCTACCAGGTCAGCCTTGTTCAGGAAGACCACGATGTACGGAACGCCTACCTGACGGGACAGCAGGATGTGCTCACGGGTTTGCGGCATCGGACCATCGGCGGCCGAGCAAACCAGGATCGCGCCGTCCATCTGGGCAGCACCGGTGATCATGTTCTTCACGTAGTCAGCGTGACCTGGGCAGTCAACGTGAGCGTAGTGACGAATGGTCGAGTTGTACTCAACGTGAGCGGTGTTGATGGTGATACCGCGCGCTTTTTCTTCCGGAGCCGAGTCGATCTTGTCGAACTCAACGATTGCCGAACCGAAAACTTCGGAGCAAACGCGAGTCAGAGCTGCGGTCAGAGTGGTCTTACCGTGGTCAACGTGGCCGATAGTGCCGACGTTAACGTGGGGAAGGGAACGATCAAACTTTTCCTTAGCCATCGATACAATCCTCCGCAGAAGAAATAGTCTTGCGCTGATAAAACAAAGGCAGATATTTTCATATCTGCCTTGTTTAAATGGAGCTCTTGAGCGGATTTGAACCGCTGACCTCACCCTTACCAAGGGTGTGCTCTACCAACTGAGCTACAAGAGCGAAACACTTTGTGCAAAATCCAGCAAACTTGGAGCGGGTAGCGGGAATCGAACCCGCATCATCAGCTTGGAAGGCTGAGGTTCTACCACTAAACTATACCCGCGGAGCTTGCGGCTCTCGCTAAAACTGGTGGAGGGAGAAGGATTCGAACCTTCGAAGCTCTCGCAACGGATTTACAGTCCGTCCCCTTTGGCCGCTCGGGAATCCCTCCATATGTGGCCGGCATTCTATGTGTCTGCCGTCCTAGTGTCAAGCGTTTTTTCAAATTTTTTCAATCAAATCTGAAACTTAGCTGCCTTGACACCGCTTCCGGTCCTGCCACCTGAGTGGTGTTCCCTGTGAAGCGGGCGCCATTCTATCAAGCTATTCGCCAGTTGCAATACCCTGGCAGAAAATAATTTTATGTTTTAAGTCTTTGAAATCATTGGAAAGAGACGAGAGCAACGTTTGGTCCAGCAACCGCTCGCTTTCAGAGGCCACCTTAAGCCAGCGACCATCAGCTCCCGGCAACTGCTTCTCTACTGGAGAGGTAGCAATGTCCAGGCTCAACAGACGCTGGCGCAGCGCCTCTAGCTGCTCGGGCGTCATCTCACCACCGATTACCAAGCATTCTTCACGGCGCTTTGGCGGCGTAGACACACCCGTTTCACGCAACAGACGGATTTCTTGCTGATTCCCCTTGTACAACGACAGGGGGGCGACTTCCTTGACCTTCAGCGGGGCTTCCTGCTGATGCCATACGTAATAAAAGACGTTGAGCACCAGTAACAGCAGAAACAACCAACGCATAGGCACCTCAATCCAATGGGCAGGCCATTGCCAGGCCAACGAAAACCAAGTCAGGCACGACACGCGCCTGCGGGATGGCATCCTTTACCAATGGCGCATCACCACCAGTGAGGAACACCGTGAACGCCTCCCCCCATAGAGCACGCGCTTGCTCAAGCTGAGTGCGAGCAAAACCCTGCAGCATCAACACACACCCGCGCTCGACTGCCTCGACAGTGGAACGGCCAGGCGACAGACTGACCAATGCGCGCTCGGCAGAGTCATCGTCATAGCGGATGCGGCGGGTATGCGTACGCAACTGGCTGCGCATCAATGGCATTCCCGGACAGATGTAGCCACCCAGGTGCTCGCCATCGGCGGCAACGAAGTCCGCTTTGGCAGCTGTACCCAGGTCAATGACCAGGCATGCCCCACCGGCCAGGTGAAAGGCGCCCAGCGCCGCCAGCCAACGATCCATGCCTAAGCGCTGATAATCGTCATAGCCATTGCGCACACCCGCCATTTCCTGAGCCGGGTGGGCAACCTGCGCCTGCACGGCGAATGCCTGGGCAATCACAGCGCACAGCGCATCGGTTTCCTCCTCGCTGCGCACACTGACAATGCGGCAGCCGGTGAGGCGCACCGCAACAAGTGCAGCCACTTCAGCCACCAGCGCCTGGTCGGTATCGACGATCCCACCACCTGCAATCACTGCATCAGCGGCGTGGATTACCCGCCATTTAATGAAGCTGTTACCGCAATCGAGCTCAAGAATCATCACGCAACCTCAAACTGAGCTCACCACCACTGAAGCTCTTTTCCACTCCGTCCACCTCAAGACGCAAACCACCCTGCCCGTCGACGCCTAGCACAACACCATCTATACGTGTGCTACCCGCAACCAGCGAAACGGTGCGCCCCTGCCAAAGGTGCGCCTGCTCCCACTCCTCCTGGAATGCGGCAAAACCGTATCGACGATGGCGTGCCAACTCATGCTGCAGCTGCTGACTGAGCGAAGCTACCAAATGGTTACGGTCAATCGCCGCGCCCACCTCACGTCGCATCGAGGTCCACTGCTGATCGACCTGGTCGTTGACCTGCATGTTCACGTTGATACCGATACCCAACACTACATGACAGACATCCGCAGGATCACCCACCAACTCCAGGAGAATGCCGGTGATCTTCTGCCGCCGAACCAGAACATCGTTGGGCCATTTCAGACCCACATCCTTTACCCCGAACCCCTGCAGAGTACGCATGACCGCCAGCCCAACCACCAGGCTCAAGCCTTCGAGCTGGCGCATGCCGCCATCGACGCGCAGCACCAAACTGTAATAGAGGTTTTCGGCAAACGGGCTCACCCACTGGCGACCACGCCGGCCACGACCAGCGCTCTGGCGCTCTGCCAGAACCAGGAATGGCGCTGCCTGTCCTTCACTGGCAAGGCGCAGACCTTCGGCATTGGTGGAGTCGATGGTTTCGTGGATGAATACCGGCCACTGCTCGCCGCCACCAAACCCTGCGATCGCCTGTTCCTCTAGCAAAGCCAAGGGAGCCGCCAGCTGATAGCCGCGCCCACGGACTTTGTGAATGGTGAGGTTAAGCTCACTCTCCAGATGCTGCAGCTGCTTCCAAACTGCGCTGCGACTCACACCGAGGGCTGCCCCCAGAGCTTCTCCGGAATGGAACCGGCCGTCCTTGAGGAGATTCAACAACTTCAGCATGCCAGTCTCGACTTGGAATAAGGCAGGCATGATAGCCATGGGCTGTGGGCTTGCATAGGAAAAGGGCCGAATGCCCATACCTGTCTTCCGACAGGTAGTGCAGTGGATCGCATGGGTTCGCCCGTGTTCGCGGGTCACGCCCGCTCCCACAGTGACCTGTGCCAGGTTGCAGACGTGTGCCTGGGCGCAGGCGTGTGCGAGGCTTGAAGGTTTCTCAGACCACAAAGACAAAACCCCTACCTGCATGTGCAGATAGGGGTTTTGCGAAATGAATCTTGACGATGACCTACTCTCACATGGGGAAACCCCACACTACCATCGGCGATGCATCGTTTCACTGCTGAGTTCGGGATGGGATCAGGTGGTTCCAATGCTCTATGGTCGTCAAGAAATTCTGT
>NZ_SSOE01000042.1:0-91817 GCF_029871175.1 Pseudomonas sp. BN607 | reverse complement strand
CACGCGGCGCTGACCTTCACCTTGAGCGACGGCACCACCGTCATCACTGTGCCGGCCAACAGCACCGTAGGGACTGCTACCGTCACCGCTCCGGACAACGTCTACGTCGGCAGCAACCCGGCGGTGATCAAGTCGATCGCCTCGGTGAGCGGCGATGACGTCGGCAAGTTCGAGAAACTGACCCTGGATAAAACCCAGGTGACCACCACCGTTACCGACGAGCCAGGTGTGGGCACTCCGGGCACTGGTAACCAGGGTGATGTCACCACCGTCGGCATCAGCGGGAGCACTTCGCTGACCGAAGGCGACACCGGCCATTACACGCTGACCTTGAGCAATGCGTCGAAGTCCGAGGTCACCATTACCCTCAGCTACAGCGGCACTGCCAAAAATGGTGAGGACTTTACCGGTGTCGCCACCGTGAAAATTCCAGCCAACAGCAGCAGCACCACGTTCGACATCGCGACCATCGACGACAAGCTGGTCGAGGGGACCGAGAACTTCGTGGTGAAGATCGAAGCCGCCACTGGTGGTAACTTCGAGAACCTGCAGGTCGACAGCAGCAAGTCGAGCGTGACTACGACCATTCTGGACAACGACCACCTGCCGGTTTCGCCTGGCGGTGCGGTGTTCGGTGTGGAAGACACTGACTACGTCTTCGCCTGGAGTGACTTCAAGGTCACCGATGCCGATGGCAACACCGGCTTGTCAGTAACCATTTCTTCGCTCCCGGCCGCGGGCACCCTGCAGTTCTTCAACGGGACTGCATGGGTGAACGTGACCGCTGGCCAGGTGATCAGCCAGGCTGATATCACGGCCCAGAACCTGAAGTTCGTACCGGCTCAGAACCAGTCGGGTGCGGACAACTATGGTGGCAACGGCGTGGGTAACCAACAGGCCGATTACGCGCAGTTCAAGTTCAAGCCGAACGACGGCACCAACCTGGGCAGCGAAGTGACCATGAAGGTCGACATCAGCCCGGTTGCCGACAAACCGACATTGAGCTTCGGCAGCGCCGATGTTGCGTCCAAAGGCCTGACCAAGGAAGTCTGGACTACCCTTAAAGGCCTGGGCACCGATGGCAATGGCATTACCGGTGATGCGCTCAAGACGGTCTTTGCCAACTCCGGCAACGCTGCCTCCAGCTCCACCACCACCAACGTGCAGTCTGATGGCAGCGTCACTGCCGGCACCGGCTCGAAAACCTCGGGCCTGATCTACCTGGAAGCCGGCAAGACCTACACCTTTAGCGGCACTGCTGATGACAGCTTCGTGGTCACCATTGGTGGCAAGACTGTGGTCACGGCCACCTGGGGTGGCGGTGGCCAGGTTTCGGGCACCTTCACCCCGAACACCAGCGGCTACTACCCGATCGAGGTCTACCATGCCAACCAGTCCGGTCCGGGCAGCTATGACCTGAACATCCAGGTAGGCTCGGGTGCGGTCACTGACCTGAACAGCTCGAACGTCAAGATGTACCAGAACGTGACCGAGATGGCCAATGCTGGCCTGGGCGTGTCCGACCTGCATACCGTAAATGGTCAGAGCTACTACGACGGCTACAAGCTGAACGAAGGGCCGGAAGGTGGCTCGGTGAAATTGGTCGGTATTACAACCGCCCTGACCGATACCGACGGTTCAGAAACCCTGAACGTGACCCTCAGCGGTATTCCGAAAGGCACTGTACTCAGCGATGGCGCAGGCCACACGGTCACGGTAGGCAGCACACCAGTGGATGTGACCGGCTGGAAGCTCAGCAGCCTGACCTTGACTCCGCCGGCCTACTACAAAGGCTCGTTCGACATCACTGTCATCTCGACTGCCACTGAAAGCCTGGGCGGTTCGGCCATGACCACTGGCAATATCCCAGTGACCGTGTACGCCGCGACCTACAAGGCCAGCGTAGGCACTGCGGGCAACGACACCATGACCGGCAGCGAAGGCAACGACATCATTGTCGCCGACGTGGCTGGCCTTAACGTGGTCCAGGGCAAGAACTACAACATCGCCTTCATGGTCGACAGCTCGGGCAGTATGAGCGACAAGTCGATTTCCGACGCGAAGGCGCAGTTGGCGTCGGTGTTCAACTCACTCAAGTCCAGCCTGGGCTCCGACACTTCGGGTACCGTGAACATCTTCCTGGTTGACTTCGATACCCAGGTGAACAAGAACGTAGCGGTGAACCTTGCCGACCCGGATGCCCTGAGCAAGTTGCAGGCGGTATTGAACTCGATGGTGGGCGGCTACTACGGTGGCGGTACCAACTATGAGGACGCGTTCAAGACCACGGCCAACTTCTTCAAGAGCACCATGGCTACCAGCAACACCGGTGCAGAAAACCTGACCTACTTCATCACCGACGGTAAACCCACGTACTACCAGAACGGCGAGTCGACCAACCCGCGTCTGTGGACGGGCGGCAAGTACCTGGACGATGTGGTCAACGTCAACAACTACAAGATTGGTGACTCCTTCAGCACCATGGTCGACAGCACCCACAAGCTGGAAATCAGCAGCAACGGGACGGTCACGCTCTATACCTACCGGAGCAGTGGTCGCCTGGATTCGACCAGCGACCTGGGCACCATCCATGCCCAGGGTGACGGTACCTACGAGCTGTCCAATCTGGCCGGCAACGGCGGGACAAGCTCGAATAACCTTTCCAATGCGGCTGATGGCTCGACGGCGAGTTTCAACCTGCTTTCTGGCGTGACCAAAGTGCAAGCCATCGGCCTGAACAGTGATGTCACGCTGAGCGACCTGTCGCCGTACGACAGCGCTGGCAAGCCACAGACCAACATCGATCCGTCCGACCTGGCCAAGGCGATCCTCGGCCACTCCGAAGCAACGGTACCGGGTGCTGATACCATCGACGGTGGCAACGGCAACGACATCATCTTCGGTGACCTGATCACCCTCAACGGTGTGGTGAGCGAGGGCTATCAGGCCCTGCAAACCTATGTCGCGCAGAAGAGCGGGGTCGAAGTCAGCGCCGTCAGCACCAGCAATGTGCACCAGTACATCAGCGAGCACTACAGCGAATTCGATATCTCTGGCGCCAAAGATGGCAACGACATCCTGTCGGGCGGCAATGGCAACGATATCCTCTTCGGCCAAGGTGGTAACGACACGCTCAACGGTGGCAAAGGTAATGACATCCTGCTGGGCGGTACTGGCAATGACACCCTGATCGGTGGCGAGGGCAACGATATCCTGATCGGTGGCAGCGGTGCCGACACCTTCGTGTGGAAGGCTGGCGACATTGGCAGCGATGTGATCAAAGACTTCAAGGTGGCCGAGGGCGACCGGATCGACCTGAAGGACCTGCTGCAGGGCGAGAAGGGCAGCACCATCGACAACTACCTGAAGCTCTCCACGGTGGAAGGCACGACTACGTTGCAGGTCAGCAGCGAAGGCAAGCTCAACGCCGAAGGTGGTATCGCCAATGCCGACGTGACCATCAAGCTGGAAGGGGTGAACTGGTCCAACACCACGATCAACTCGTTGATCAGCGGTGCTGACCCGACCATCATCATTCACAACAAGGACAGCTGATTGCTGATGCGTTAGCGGGCTGCTCTGCAGCCCGGTCGCTGGCAAGCCAGCCCGCATAGGTACAGTGCAAGCCTTCAAGGTTGTGCTACCCCTGTGGGCGCTGGCTTGCCGGCGATTGGCCGCGCAGCGGTCACGGCTCTTTCCTGCCATCTCTCGACAGCGCATACTCTGGCGCCGGGCCTGCGTGCCTGCTGATCTTTGCCTATGCTGCTGCCTACCAACAAGGAATCAACGTGACGAGGGACACCGCCATGTTCTACGTGCAACGCAATGCTGCTGGTGAGTTGCTGCGGGTAGAGGCAGCCGCTTTTGACCAGTTCACCGAAATGCTTCCCGCCGACCATGCCGATATTCAGGAGTGGTTTGCCGACGACGTCGTGGAAAACAGCCTCAACCAGCTCAAGCAAAGCGACTTGGACATGATCCGTGTCCTTGAAGATCTGATCGATGTACTGACCGCCAAGGGTGTGTTCAAGATTACCGACCTGCCCGCAGGCGCACAGGCCAAGCTGCTCAACCGTTCTACGGCGCGCAAGGCGCTCAGCAGCCTGAACAACCTGATCGATGAGGAAGAGCAGGGCGGGCTGATCTGAGCAAGGCTCGGTGCTATGGTTATTCTTTAAAGGTATTTAAATTATTCCTCTTATGACTTTATAGTCGCTTCCACTGCGTACCCGTCGACCAATCGATGCGCCGCACGACTTGAACCCACACGGGAAATCCCCGTGCGTTTCTGATCGTTGCGCGCCATTGAAGTCGCGCACTGCGTGGGAGTGAAAAATGTCAGCCGCCTCGAACGCCTTGTCGACCATCGACAGCGCCCAGCCGCAATCCTTCGAAATCCGCCCATTCGCCGGTGCCGTCGGTGCCGAGATCATCGGTCTGGACCTGGCCGCACCGGTCAACGCCGCGGATTTCGCGCGTATCCATCGTGCCCACCTCGACCACCATGTGCTGGTGTTCCGCGACCAGCGCATCAGCCCAGATCAACAAATTGCCTTCAGCCGGCGTTTCGGCGAATTGCAGATCCACGTGCTCAAGCAGTTCCTGCTTGCCGGCCACCCCGAGATCCTGATCGTTTCCAACATCATCGAGAATGGCCAGAACATCGGCCTGGGTGATGCCGGAAAGTTCTGGCACTCAGACCTGTCCTACAAAGCGTTGCCCAGCCTTGGTTCGATGCTGCACGCCCAGGAACTGCCCAGCGAAGGCGGCGACACGCTGTTTGCCGACATGCACAAGGCCTGGGACGCTGTGCCTGACGCCCTGCGCAAAGTGGTCGAGGGCCGCGATGCCGCCCACTCCTACACCGCCCGTTACGCCGAAACCAAGTTCGAAGGCAATTGGCGCCCGACCCTGACTGCCGAGCAACTGGCACAGGTTCAGGAAGTGATCCACCCGGTGGTGCGCACTCATCCGGAAAACGGCCGCAAGGCACTGTTCGTCAGCGAAGGCTTCACCACCCGCATCGTCGGCCTGCCAGATGACGAAAGTCGCGACGTGCTGCAGCAGCTCTACGCCCTCAGCGTGCTGGAGCAGAACATCTACCGCCACCAGTGGCGGCCCCACGACCTGGTGTTCTGGGACAACCGCTCGCTGATTCACCTGGCCACCGGTTGCCC
Organism: Pseudomonas sp. BN607; assembly: GCF_029871175.1. NCBI lineage: Bacteria > Pseudomonadati > Pseudomonadota > Gammaproteobacteria > Pseudomonadales > Pseudomonadaceae > Pseudomonas > Pseudomonas sp. BN607. The sequence continues at coordinate 86,640 of NZ_SSOE01000042.1, read as the reverse complement.
CGCCGACCTGCGGCGCAAGCTGTATCGCACCACTATCCAGGGCGATGCCCCTTTCTGACGTCTGAGGAATACCATCATGCGCAAATCCATCAGCCGCCTGGCGGCAAGCATCGGACTGGGCGCTAGCCTGGTCGTCGGCAGCCTGGCGGCCCCCGCCGTGGCGCAAGCAGAAGGCAAGATTCGCATCGCCGAGCAGTTCGGCATCGTCTACCTGCTGCTTAACGTGGTGCGTGACCAGCACCTGATCGAGAAACACGGCAAGGAGCAGGGCATCGACATCGAAGTCGACTGGGCCCAATTGTCGGGTGGTTCGGCGATCAACGACGCCCTGCTGTCCGGCTCGGTCGATATCGCCGGTGCTGGGGTCGGCCCGCTGCTGACCGTCTGGGACCGCACCAAGGGCCGGCAGAACGTCAAGGCTGTGGCCTCGCTGGGTAACTTCCCGTACTACCTGGTCAGCAGCAACCCCAATGTGAAGACCATCGCTGACATCTCCGACAAGGACCGCATCGCGCTGCCGGCGGTAGGCGTGTCGGTACAGTCGCGCTTCCTGCAATACGCCGCTGCGCAGCAATGGGGCGACAAGGAATACAACCGCCTCGACAAGTACACCCTGGCCGTACCGCACCCGGACGCCACCGCCGCGTTGCTGGCCGGTGGCACCGAGCTGAACGGTCACTTCTCCAACCCGCCGTTCCAGGACCAGGTGCTGGCCAACAAGGACGTGCACGTGGTGCTCAACAGCTACGACCTGCTTGGGCCCAACTCGCCGACCTTGCTGTTCGCGACTGAAAAATTCCGCAAGGACAACCCGAAAACCTACAAAGCGTTCGTCGACGCCTTGGCTGAAGCCGCAGACTTCGCCCAGAAGGACAAGGCCGCTGCCGCCGACACCTACATCCGCGTGACCAACGCCAAGATCGACCGCGACGCGCTGATCAAGCTGATCGACAACCCGCAGTACGAGTTCACCGTCACGCCAAAGAACACCTACAAGCTGGCCGATTTCCTGTATCGGGTAGGCGCCATCAAGCACAAGCCGGAATCGTGGAAGGACTACTTCTTCCAGGATGAACGCCCGCTGCAGGGGAGCTGACTGATCATGACCGCCCCTTTGCCAGGCCACACGGCCAGCAACCTGAGCCGTGTCGTAACGCCACCTTTGCTGAAGGTGGATAACCTCAGCCTCGAATACCGCACCGCGCAACGCGTGGTGCGTGCCACCCACCAGGTCAGCTTCGAAGTCGATCGTGCCGACCGTTTTGTGCTGCTCGGCCCCTCTGGCTGCGGCAAGTCCACCTTGCTCAAGGCGGTTGCCGGGTTCATCCAGCCACAGGAAGGACAGATTCTGCTGCAAGGCCAGGCAGTACGTGGCCCCGGCCCTGACCGCATCGTGGTGTTCCAGGAGTTCGACCAGCTGCCACCATGGAAAACGGTGAAGCAGAACGTGATGTTCCCGCTGTTGGTTTCGGGCCAGCTCAAGCGCGCCGAAGCAGAAGAACGGGCACTGCATTACCTCGACAAGGTCGGCCTGGCGGCCTTTGCCGATGCCTATCCGCATACCTTGTCGGGGGGCATGAAGGCCCGCGTGGCGATCGCCCGCGCCTTGGCTACGCAGCCGAAGATCCTGCTGATGGACGAGCCATTTGCTGCACTGGATGCGCTGACCCGACGCAAGATGCAGGAAGAGTTGCTGCTGCTGTGGGAGGAGGTGCGCTTCACCCTGCTGTTCGTCACCCACTCCATCGAAGAAGCGCTGGTGGTCGGCAATCGCATCCTGCTGTTGTCGCCGCACCCGGGGCGGGTGCGCGCAGAAGTGCACAGCCACCAATACGACCTGGGCAGTCTGGGCGGCAGTGACTTCCAGGCCAGTGCCCGGCGTATCCATCGTTTGCTGTTCGACGAGGCAGAAGTCCCGGAACAGCCCGACGACCTGGGCTTCAACGACATTCGCATCGCCTACTGACAGGAGCTTCAGCCATGACCACTACACCTGTACGCCAGGAATACGAGGTGCAGCTGCAGCCCCTGCTCAGTGTGCCGGTGGAGCGCCGATTACCGTTGGCCCAGCGCCTGTGGCAGCAGGGCTGGTTGCGCAAAGCGGTAATCCTGCTGGTAATCGCCGTGCTGTGGGAGGCCGCTGCGCGATACCAGGGTAACGACCTGCTGCTGCCCAGCTTCCTGCAAACAGCTGCAGCCCTGTGGGGCGGCTTGATCAGTGGTGAGCTGCCGGCCAAGGTCGGGGTTTCGCTGGTGATCCTGCTCAAGGGCTATGTGTTGGGTATTGTCCTGGCCTTCGGTTTGACCAGCCTGGCGGTTTCCACCCAGTTAGGACGGGACTTGCTGGGCACGCTGACTTCGATGTTCAACCCGCTGCCGGCCATCGCTCTGCTGCCGCTGGCCTTGCTTTGGTTCGGGCTGGGTGACAACAGCCTGATCTTCGTGCTGGTGCATTCGGTGCTGTGGGCATTGGCACTCAATACCTATGCCGGCTTTCTCGGCGTGTCCGAGACCCTGCGCATGGCTGGGCGCAACTACGGCCTGAAAGGGCTGCGGCTGGTGCTGCACATCCTGGTACCGGCGGCCTTGCCATCGATTCTGTCGGGTTTGAAGATTGGCTGGGCGTTTGCCTGGCGCACCCTGATCGCCGCCGAATTGGTGTTCGGCGCCAGCAGTGGCAAGGGCGGGCTGGGATGGTACATCTTCCAGAACCGGAACGAGCTGTACACCGACAAGGTGTTCGCCGGTTTGGCGGTGGTGATCCTGATCGGTTTGCTGGTGGAAGGGCTGGTGTTCAATACCCTGGAGCGCCTGACGGTGCGGCGCTGGGGCATGCAGCGCTGACCTTTACTGGCCCTATCGCCGGCAAGCCAACTCCCACAGGAGATTCACAAGCCTTGGGGGCGGTGGCATACCTGTGGGTGCTGGCTTGCCGGCGATAGGGTCACTACAGGTTCAATCAAGGTACTGCGCCGCCGCATTGCTCAGGATCCTGCCAATTTCTTCCCGCAACCCCGCAGGCTGTTCCACCACCACCCCATCGCCATGGCTCAACAGCCACCAACGCAGCGGCCAGCCATCGCTCACCGTGCCCCGCAACCGATGCCCATGCTCTAGCGCCGTCAGCTGCATGTCGCTGCTCAAAGGCGCTTCCCGCAACTGCCGCGCCAGCGCATCACTGATCCGCGCCACCAGCTCCACGCCCTCGCCCTGGACCGGTTGCAGCGCATCACCGCGCAGGTGCGTGAGCAGGTCGAAGTTACCGCGCAACTCGCCTACGGCACTTGCCGACCAGTGCCAGCCGAACGGAATGCTCTTGTCATTGCGCTCCAGGGGAAAAATCAGCGACAGCTCATTGAGGTCTCGCTCGACAGTGCGTTTGCTGACCGTAAAGCCCACATCGCGCAGGCGCCACACCAATTCGGCGCTGGTAATGCCAGGAGAGCGGCTGGGTAGCTGGCGCAGCAGCGCCCACTGACGGCTGAGGGTGGCGCGAGTGGTGGCGAACGGCAAAAGATAACGTCCTTGTCTAGGCTTTGCTGCAACAGGATGGCCGCAGGCGTGAAGTATGGCAATTGGCCACAGCCTGCTCAGATCAAGGAACTCGCATTTGGTTGCCTTGTGCCGAATCGTTCGCGACAGGTTTTGACGTGACGTCACGCAAAATCACGCCTCATCACAGCCGAAGGTTGGGGTTGTGCGTCGTTCAATGAGGATGAACATGTCTGCTGCCAGCAATATCCATTCGCTGCTTGCCCGCCTTTTGCCTGAACGGGTCATCGCCCCACCTGCGCCTGTCGGTAGGCGGCATCGAATGTTTGCCGGTGTGGGCCTGCCTAGCCAGCGTTCATTGCTGGTCAATCGCCTGGACGAGGCCAGCGACCTGCAGACGGTGTATGCCGACCTGCGCCACCAGGCCTTGCAAGGCAGCGTGGCGGCCCTGAATGACCTCGGCTGGATCTGGCTCAACGGCAAGTACTGGCGTGCCGATACCGTACTGGCCGGGCACCTGCTGCGCATGGCCGCGTTGCAGGGTAATGCCGCCGCCTGGTTCAACCTCGGGCAGCAGCACTATTTTGGCAAAGGCATCGATCCATCCTACGTTCAGGCGGCCGATTGCTATCGGCAAGCCTTTGAGCGCGGCATGTTGCACGCGGCGGCGGCGTTGGGCGACCTGTATGAGGAGGAGGTGTGCGACGGCGCTCTGGAATGGCAGGTCGACCTGGTGCAGGCCTACCAGTGGTTCATGCGCGGGGCAGAACGGGGCGAGGCGCGCTGCCGTTTTGAGGTGGGTTACCGGTTGATGCACGGGCTGTATGTGGAGGCTGACGTCAAGGCCGCGCTGTACTGGCTGGAACTGGCGGCAGCGGCCGGGGTGGTGCAGGCAGCCGAGGAGTTGGCGGTGCATTTCAGCAGCCGTGACGGGATGCGATACCAGGAGTGGCGCGACCGCGCAGTGCACATGGGCAGTACGCTGGCCCTGACCATGAAGCTGGAAGATCAGATACAGCCCTGATTCTGTCGCCTGTACTGGCACTGCCGCCGGCACAGGCAGCCAAATACCCCCAGCATGAACAACAATTCATCCATACCCCTGGTCAGCCCCTGTTGACGACAGGGGGAGGCACAGGCGTATATTGATAGTTAGCAAACTATGAATATCCTTGGTTCCTTCAATGTCCCTTGATCTCCTGCGCCTGCAAGTCAGCAGCGGCATGGTGGTTGCCGCTCGCCATTGGCGGCGCATTTGCCATGCTGCGCTGACCGGTTACGGCATTTCCGAGGCTTGCGCCGCGCCACTGCTGATGATCGTGCGTCTGGGTGACGGCGTGCACCAGGTGGCTGTGGCCCAGGCCGCCGGGCTGGAAAGCCCATCGCTGGTGCGCCTGCTCGATCAACTGTGCAAGGCCGGCCTGGTCTGCCGCAGCGAGGACCCACTCGACCGCCGCGCCAAGGCCCTGAGCCTGACCGGCGAAGGCCGCGCCTTGGCCGAAGCCATTGAAGCCGAGCTGGTGCGCCTGCGCCGCGATGTGCTGCAGGGCATCGACCAGGCTGACCTGGAAGCCGCCTTGCGTGTGCTGCGCGCTTTTGAGGCTGCCGGCCTGGGCAGTACGGGCGGCGTGGCATGAACGGCTTCTTCAGCTCCGTCCCCCCGGCGCGCGACTGGTTCTACGGCGTGCGCACCTTTGCCGCTTCCATGATTGCCCTGTACATCGCCCTGCTCATGCAGTTGCCGCGCCCCTACTGGGCCATGGCCACGGTGTATATCGTCTCCAGCCCGTTCGTAGGCCCGACCAGTTCCAAGGCCGTGTACCGCGCCGTGGGTACGTTGCTCGGGGCCGGTGGGGCGATTTTCCTGGTGCCGCCGCTGGTGCAGTCGCCGTTGCTGCTGAGCATCGCCATCGCCCTGTGGACCGGCACCTTGCTGTTCCTTTCACTGAACCTGCGCACGGCAAACAACTACGTCCTGATGCTGGCGGGCTACACCCTGCCCATGATCGCTCTGGCGGTTGTGGATAACCCGCTGGCTGTGTTCGACGTAGCGTCTTCCCGTGCCCAGGAAATCTGCCTGGGGATCGTCTGTGCGGCGGTGGTCGGAGCCATCTTCTGGCCGCGCCGGCTGGCGCCCGTGGTGGTTGGCGCCACCGGCAACTGGTTCGCCGAAGCGATTCGCTACAGCGACACCTACCTGGCCCGCGATGTCAGCGCCGACAAAGTCGGCGGCATGCGCGGGGCGATGGTCGCCACCTTCAACTCGCTGGAACTGATGATCGGCCAGCTCGGTCATGAAGGTGCTGGCCCGCATACCTTGAAGAATGCCCGCGAACTGCGTGGACGGATGATTCACCTGCTGCCGGTGATCGATGCGCTCGATGACGCGTTGGTCGCCCTTGAAGGCCGCGCCGCGGCCCAGTTCGCCCAGCTGCAGCCTGTGCTTGCAGCCGCCCGCGAATGGCTCAAAGGCACGGCCGACAGTGCGTCGGTGGCGCGCTGGACCGCATTTCACGAGCAAATCGACCGCCTGCAGCCCGCTGCCGCCATGCTCGACCAGCGCGCCGAACTGTTGCTGTCCAACGCCCTTTATCGCCTGACCGAATGGGCCGACCTGTGGCAGGACTGCTGCGCGCTGCAACATGCCTTGCGCACTGACGACGCCACGCCATGGCGTGCGGTCTACCGCCACTGGCGCCTGGGCCGCCTGACGGCATTCTTCGACCGCGGCTTGATGCTCTATTCGGTGGCCTCCACGGTCCTGGCAATCGTGGTCGCCTGCGGCTTGTGGATCGGTCTGGGCTGGAACGAAGGCGCCAGTGCGGTGATTCTCGCTGCCGTATCTTGCAGCTTCTTTGCCGCCATGGATGACCCGGCGCCGCAGATCTACCGGTTCTTCTTCTGGACCTTGATGTCGGTGATTTTCTCCAGCCTGTACCTGTTCCTGGTACTGCCCAACCTGCACGACTTCCCGATGCTGGTGCTGGCCTTCGCTGTACCGTTCATTTGTGTCGGTACCCTGACCGTGCAGCCGCGCTTTTACCTGGGCACCCTGCTGACCATCGTCAACACCTCGACCTTTATCAGCATCCAGGGCGCCTACGACGCCGACTTTTTCACTTTCCTCAATTCCAACCTGGCCGGCCCGGTTGGCCTGCTGTTCGCCTTTATCTGGACGTTGGTGATGCGCCCGTTCGGCGTAGAGCTGGCGGCCAAGCGCATGACCCGCTTCGCCTGGCGCGACATCGTTGAAATGACCGAGCCAGCGACCCTGGCCGAGCACCGTCAGGTCGGTGTGCAAATGCTCGACCGCCTGATGCAGCACCTGCCGCGTCTCTCGCAAACCGGCCAGGACAGCGGTGTGGCCCTGCGCGACCTGCGCGTCGGGCTGAACCTGCTCGACCTGATTGCCTACCTGCCGCGCGCTGGCCAGCAGGCCCGTGAACGGCTGAACACGGTAATCGAGGAAGTCGGCGCGCACTACGCTGCTTGCCTGCGTGCCGGCGAACGCCTGCATGCCCCGGCCGCACTGCTGCGCAACATGGAGCGGGCGCGGCTGGCGCTGAACCTTGACGAGTTGTACGAGCGTGGCGATGCCCGCACCCACTTGCTGCACGCCCTGAGCGGCCTGCGCCTGGCGCTGCTGCCCGGGGTGGAGGTGATGCTCGAGCCCGCCGAACAACCACAACTGCCACCCGGCCTCGACGGAGCGCCCCTGTGATTGGTGAACTGGATATCAGCGGGGTGTTCCTGCCCACGCTGCTGGTAATGATGTTTGGCACCTACCTGCTGTTCCTGGGGGTGCACGCAGTGCTGTTGCGCGTGCATTTCTACCGCCTGGTTTGGCACCGGGCGTTGTTTAACGTTGCCCTGTATGCCGTGCTGCTTGGCGCGGTGGACCACTTTTGTCGAAACCTGATGCTGCCATGAAAAAACCTTTGCTGACCCTGGGCCGTGTGGTCCTGACCTTGCTGGTAGTGACCTTCGCCGCCGTGCTCGTATGGCAGATGGTGGTCTACTACATGTTTGCCCCCTGGACCCGCGACGGCCACATTCGTGCCGACGTGATCCAGATCGCACCCGATGTGTCGGGGTTGATCCAGAAGGTCGAGGTGCGCGACAACCAGACCGTCAAGCGCGGCGATGTGTTGTTCACCATCGACCAGGACCGCTTCACCCTGGCGCTGCGCCAGGCCAAGGCCACGTTGGGCGAGCGCCAGGAAACCCTCGCCCAGGCCTCCCGCGAAGCGCAGCGTAACCGCAAGCTGGGTAACCTGGTGGCCGCCGAGCAACTGGAAGAAAGCCAGTCCCGCGAGGCCCGCGCCCGCTCTGCCGTCAGCGAGGCGCAGGTGGCGGTCGATACCGCTCAGCTCAACCTCGACCGCTCGGTGGTCCGCAGCCCGGTGGACGGCTACCTCAACGACCGCGCGCCTCGTAACCACGAGTTCGTCACTGCCGGCCGGCCGGTGCTCTCGGTGGTCGACAGCGCCTCGTACCATGTCGATGGCTACTTCGAAGAAACCAAGCTGGGCGGGATCCACATCGGCGACGCCGTGGACATCCGCGTGATGGGCGACAACACTCGCTTGCGCGGCCATGTGCAAAGCTTCGCCGCCGGCATCGAAGACCGCGACCGCAGCAGCGGCGCCAACCTGCTGCCCAACGTCAACCCAGCGTTCAGTTGGGTTCGCCTGGCCCAACGTATTCCGGTGCGCATCGCCTTTGACCAAGTGCCTGAGGACTTCCGCATGATCGCCGGGCGTACCGCCACGGTGTCGATCATCGAGGGCCCGCGTCCATGAAACAGTTGATCCTGGCTGGCCTCTGTCTGTCGCTGGGGGCTTGCATGATGGTCGGCCCCGACTATGAGGTGCCGAAGGATGCGGCGGTGCAACGCAGCGACCTCAACGGCCCACTGCGCCAGGATACCGACAGCGTGGTCTCGGCGCCGGTGCCCGAGGACTGGTGGCAGCTGTATCAGGATCCACGTCTGAACGAGCTTGTACGCCAGGCCCTGAGCGCGAACACCGAACTGCGCGTGGCTGCCGCCAACATCGCCAAAGCCCGCGCTCAGGTGGACGTGGCCGAATCGCAAGGCGGCTTCAACGGCGGGGTCAAAATCGGTGCCCAGCGTTTGCAAGAGGCTGGCCAGGCATTCTTGCTGACCGAGAAGGTGCCGGTGGCCAACATTGGTGAAGCCATCGTCAGCGCTTCTTATCAGTTTGACCTGTGGGGTACCTTCAAGCGCGGCACCGAGGCGGCCAAAGCCAATGCCGACGCTGTCCAGGCTGCGGCCGACACCGCCCGTATCACCTTGGTCGCGGATGTGGTCAAGGCCTACACCCAGGTGTGCTCGGCCAACGAGGAGTACCACATTGCCCGCGAGTCACTCGATTTGCAGGAGCAGAGCGTGAAGCTCAACCAGCGTTTGCGTGATGCCGGGCGCGGTGATGAAACCCAAGTCACGCGTTCGCAGACCCAGTTCAAATCGTTGCGCGCCGAACTGCCACGCTTCAAGGCTGAGCGTGAGACCGGCATGTACACCCTGGCCGCGCTGCTCGCCAGGCCCGTGGACCAGCTACCTGCCGGTACCGCTGATTGTGCCGAGCTGCCGCACCTGAACCAGCTGGTTCCGGTGGGCGACGGCGCGGCCTTGCTCAAGCGCCGCCCTGACGTCCGCCAGGCCGAGCGCCAGCTGGCTGCAGCCACTGCCTACATAGGTGTAGCGACCGGCGCGCTGTACCCGGACATCAGCATCGGGGCCCAGGTGGGGACCATCGGTATTCTCGAGGACCTTGGCGACCCTTCGACGAACCGCTGGGGCTTTGGCCCGCAGATCAGTTGGAGCATTCCCACCAACGGCACCCGCGCCCGCATTCGCATGGCCGAAGCCTCGACCCAGGCAGCCTTGGCCAGCTTCGACGGGGTGGTGCTGAACGCCATCCGTGAGACCCAAACCCGCCTGGCGCAGTACAGCGCCCTGCTGGACCGGCGCGATGCCCTTGCCGAAGCGGAGAAGTCGGCGAAAGAAGCAGCGGACCAGACGCACCGGTATTACCAGGCGGGGCGTGAATCGTTCCTGGCGGATTTGCAGGCAACGCGAACGTATACCGATGTGCGCGCGCAGCTGGCGGCGGCCAATAGCCAAGTGGCGCTGGGGCAGATTGGGGTGTTCCTGGCGTTGGGTGGGGGGTGGAAGGACACCGTCAAGCCTTGAGGTCAGAGGGTCGAGGCGCTGAAAGGGCCAAGGCAGGCCCTTCTTCAATAGCCTTCAGGAATCTGGGGCCGCTTTGCGGCCCATCGCCGCCAAGTCAGCTCCGATAGTTTCCGGGCCACCCTAAGGTTGAATGCCATCCCGCTTCATCTGATTTGTAGCAAGATTTTTCATGAAATCCGCCCAGCACCCTTGAGGGAAGCAAAGTGGAAGTGAACAATGTTCTCTTTCGCATTCCCTTCGAGACTGGCCATGAAAACCCGTTCCCGTCTGCTCGCCTGGCTGCCGGCTTTGTTGCTTGGCCCAGTGCTGGCGCTGTGCAGCACTTTGGCGCTGGCCGAAGCCCCCGCTGAGGCTACCAAAGCGCTGCATTTGCTCGACTACATTGGCGCTGACTACCCGCCGACCGTGCAAGACGGCAAGGTGATCGACGATGGTGAATACAGCGAGCAGCAGGAGTTCAGCACGGTATTGGCCGACTTGGTCAAAGGCCTGCCAGCAAATGCCGAGCAAGCGGCTCTCATGCAGGGCGTCCAGGCGCTGCGCCAGGCCATCGACCAGCGTCAGGACGGCCCGGGGGTGGCCAAGCAGGCCCGCCAGCTGGGTGCACGCCTGGCCGTGGCCTACGAGGTCAGCCAAGCCCCGGTGATCACCCCGGACGCAGCCCGTGGCGCTTCGCTATACGCACAAAACTGCTCGATCTGCCACGGTGACACTGGCGCGGGCGATGGCCCGGCAGGCATCGGCCTGGAGCCAGCACCCGCCAACCTGCGCGATGTTGCGCGCCTTGATCAGTTGAGCCTGTTTGACCTGTACAACACGCTTGCCCTGGGCATCGACGGCACCGAGATGCCGTCCTTTGCCGACCAGCTGGACGACCGCCAGCGTTGGGACGTGGCCGCCTACATCGCCAGTTTCACCGCCAAGCCGGAAGCCGGAAAAAGTGACAAGACCTGGAACATCGCCGACCTGGCTCGCCAGACCCCGGCCGAAGTCGCCGCCAGCGAAGGTAATGCGGTTGTAGCATCGTTCCGTGCCCAGCGTGCCCAGCCGCCACAGGTCAAACGCGGCCCGGCGCAATTGCTCGAATACACCGCCAGCACCCTGGACAAAAGCCTGGCGGCTTACCGCGCAGGCGACCACGACCAAGCCTACGACTTGTCGGTGGCGGCCTATCTGGAAGGCTTTGAGCTGGTAGAAAGCTCGCTGGACAACATCGACACCCAAGCGCGCAAGGACACCGAAAAAACGCTGATGGCTTATCGTCAGTCTCTGCAGGATGGCTTACCTCTGTCTCAGGCCGAGCAGCGTCTGGCCGAAGCCAAGGCCAAGCTTGAGCAGGCAGCCAAACTGTTGGGCAGCGATGGGCTGAGTTGGTCGCTGAGTTTTGTCTCCGGCTTGCTGATCCTGCTGCGCGAAGGGCTTGAAGCCATTCTGGTGCTGGCGGCGATCCTGGCCTTCCTGCGTAACACCGGTCAGCAGTCGGCGGTGCGCAGCGTCAATCTCGGCTGGTGTCTGGCGCTGGTGGCCGGCTTCGCCACCTGGGCCTTGGCGGCGTACGTGATCGATGTAGGTGGTGCCCAGCGCGAGCTGCTGGAAGGCTGCACGGCGCTGTTCGCTGCGGTGATGGTGCTGTGGCTTGGCGTGTGGATGCATGACCGCCGCCATGCCGCTGCCTGGCAGGACTACATCAAAAGCAGCCTGGTCAGCGGCGGCGGGCGCTTCGGCTTTGCCGTGCTGGCGTTCTTTTCGGTGTACCGCGAACTGTTCGAAGTGATTCTGTTCTACGAAACCCTGTGGCTGCAGGCCGGCCCTGCCGGGCACCAGGCGGTGCTGGCGGGTGGCGCCACGGCATTGGTCCTGCTGGTAGGTTTGGCGTGGGTCATCCTGCGTGGGTCGGCCAAGCTGCCGCTATCGCTGTTCTTCAGCATCAACGCCGGGCTGCTGTGCGTGCTGTCGGTGGTGTTCGCCGGGCATGGCGTGAAGGCGCTGCAGGAGGCTGGAATGCTGGGCACGCGGCCGGTTGGGTTCTTCGAATTCGACTGGCTGGGGATTCACCCCGATGCCTACTCGCTGTCGGCGCAGGCGCTGGCCTTGCTGGCCATTGTGTTGCTGTTCGGGCGCTCGCGCCTGGCGGAGAAGCGCAGGGCGGCGGCCAACTGACTGGAACCTGCACGGTCACTGTAGGAGCGGGTGAACCCGCTTCCACAGTGACCATGCAAGGTCTCAGATTGCGCAAGGCTGATGTTCAGGCCGGCTGTGGCGCCTTGAGAATGTTCTGCAGCAACTGGACACTTTCGACAGCGTCGTGACCCAGGCTGGTCAGGTAACCGCCATCCGGTTGATCGGTCAGCCCTTTCTCATGCAGGCGCTGCGCAGCCGCGATCAGGGCGGGGGATGCGGTGCTGGTTATCTTTATGCCTTCCTGGCTGCTGTCGTGTTTGAACAGCGCGAGTACTTCCATTTCGTCGATCAAATCGGGGGTAAAAGGCATGGCAACTCCTGACTTCCAGACAAGGATTACGGCACTTTCTATGGTGCCTGACCTTCGAGTGTAGCCGGGTTATTCGTCGTCGCCTTGATCCATCTCAGGCGGCAGCTCCGGCAGCGCTCGCAGAGCGTTCTCGTACCACTCGCCGTTGAACGCACGGTCCTCCACCAGCATGTTGTCGATCTCGAAGGCCAGCACGTGGGCCATCAGGTTGAGAATGTCGTCACGCTCATAGCCGACCAGGGTCAGCTTGTTGAAAGTGGCCTTGGCTGCAGGCGGCTCGCCGCTTTCAATCTGGTTTTCGATGGCCTGGGTCAGCGTTGCCTCGGCGAAGGCTTCGTCGTCATTGTCGATGTCGGTGGGCTCGCTCATCGCGGTACTCCTGGGATGTGATGCAACAGTGTGCCATGCCTGTGGCGGCAATGCCCGGGCATTGACGGGGTGCATGACGCTGGTCAGGGGCCGGCGATCGGTCTATAAAAGCCCAGCCAACCCCTTACGGCCTGGAGGCTGTTACCTCATGCTCAAGCTTCATGGATTCTCGGTCAGCAACTACTACAACATGGTCAAGTTGGCCCTGCTCGAAAAAGGCCTGCCTTTCGAGGAGGTCACCTTCTATGGCGGCCAGGCGCCACAGGCGCTGGAAGTGAGCCCGCGGGGCAAGGTGCCGGTGCTGCAGACCGAGCAGGGCTTCCTCAGCGAAACCAGTGTGATCCTCGACTACATCGAACAGACTCAAAGCGGCAAGGCACTGCTGCCGGCCGACCCGTTCGAGCAGGCCAAGGTGCGTGAGCTTCTCAAGGAAATCGAGCTGTACATCGAGCTGCCGGCGCGTACCTGCTACGCCGAGTCGTTCTTTGGCATGCCGGTCGAGCCGCTGATCAAAGAGAAAGCGCGTGCTGACCTGCTGGCCGGGTTTGCCACGCTCAAGCGCAACGGGCGCTTCGCGCCTTATGTAGCGGGTGAACAACTGACGCTGGCAGACCTGATGTTCTGCTTCTCGGTCGACCTGGCTTATGCCGTGGGCAAGAAAGTGCTAAACATCGACTTTTTGGCGGACTTCCCGCAGGCCAAGGCGTTGATGCAACTAATGGGCGAAAACCCGCACATGGCGCGGATCGTGGCGGACAAGGAGGCGGCGATGCCGGCCTTCATGGAGATGATCCGCAGCGGCAAGCGCTGAGTCTGGTGTTGAGCCCTTCGCGGGCATGCCCGCTCCCACAGGTCTGCACCGTTTTTGAAACTTGTGCAATACCTGTGGGAGCGGGCGTGCCCGCGAACGAGGGCGAAGCCCTCGCCTTGGGGGGTTAGCGAGACGCCAGCAGGGCCTTGCCACGAACCACGGCAGCACGCACCTGCGCCGGCGCAGTACCACCAATGTGGTCACGCGCATTCACCGAGCCTTCCAGAGTCAGCACGGCGAACACATCCTGCTCGATCTGGTCGCTGAACTGGCGCAGTTCGTCCAGGCTCATCTCGGCCAGGTCCTTGCCGGTGTCCACACCATACTTCACCGCGTGGCCAACGATTTCGTGGCAGTCACGGAACGGCAGGCCACGGCGTACCAGGTAGTCGGCCAGGTCGGTCGCGGTGGAGAAACCACGCAGGGCCGCTTCACGCATGATCGCGTGCTTGGGCTTGATCGCCGGGATCATGTCGGCAAAGGCGCGCAGCGAGTCGCGCAGGGTGTCGGCGGCGTCGAACAGCGGTTCCTTGTCTTCCTGGTTGTCCTTGTTGTAGGCCAGCGGCTGGCCTTTCATCAGGGTCAGCAAGCCGGTCAGGGCGCCGAACACACGGCCGGTCTTGCCTCGTACCAACTCTGGCACGTCCGGGTTCTTTTTCTGCGGCATGATCGAGCTGCCGGTGCAGAAGCGGTCGGGTAGGTCGATGAACTGGAACTGGGCGCTGGTCCACAGCACCAGCTCTTCGGAGAAGCGCGACAGGTGCATCATCGCCAGGCTGGCCGCGGCGCAGAATTCGATGGCGAAGTCACGGTCCGAGACGCCGTCCAGCGAGTTGCCACCCACGGCCTCGAAGCCCAGCAGCTTGCAGGTGAGTTCGCGGTCGATCGGGTAGGTGGTACCGGCGAGGGCGGCGCTGCCCAGTGGCATGCGGTTGGTGCGCTTGCGGCAGTCGACCAGGCGCTCGTAGTCCCGGCTGAGCATTTCAAACCAGGCCAGCAAGTGGTGGCCAAAGGTGACCGGTTGCGCCGTCTGCAGGTGCGTGAAGCCGGGCATGATGGTTTCGGCCTCGCGCTCGGCCTGCTCGAGCAGGCCCTGCTGCAGGCGGGTGATTTCGGCCAGGATCAGGTCGATCTCGTCGCGCAGCCACAGACGGATATCGGTGGCTACCTGGTCGTTGCGGCTGCGGCCGGTGTGCAGCTTCTTGCCGGTGATGCCGATACGGTCGGTCAGGCGTGCTTCGATGTTCATGTGCACGTCTTCGAGGTCGACGCGCCAGTCGAAGTTGCCGGCCTCGATTTCGCCCTGAATGGTCTTCAGGCCATCGATGATGGTGTCGCGCTCGGCATCGCTGAGCACGCCGACCTGCGCCAGCATGGTGGCATGGGCGATCGAACCCATGATGTCGTGGCGGTACAGGCGCTTGTCGAAATCGACCGAGGCGGTGAAACGGGCGACGAAGGCGTCGACGGGCTCACTGAAGCGGCCGCCCCAGGACTGATTGGTCTTGTCGGTGCTCATGGATTCACTCATTGCAGGCGTGAACGAAAAAGTGGCGCCGATGATAGCAGGGTTGGGCTGGCTGCCGCAGGGCGCCGGTCGAGAGAAATGCCCGGAAAATGGCTGATAAGGATTTCAAGGAATGAACGGCAGTGTTCCACGGACCGTCTACAGTTGGACAGAGGACTGGCAGTGAATCTGCCAGCCGAGTGAATCTTTGGCCATCGCACCGGTCTAGAGCGTGACCGCAGTGTCGCTCGAACCACATCTGTCTACGCTATACCTGTGCGAGACTCATTCAGGAATCCAGCGCAATTATGAATGTCCTGATCGTTGATGACGAACCCCAAGGCCGTGAACGCCTCAGCCGCCTGCTCGGCGAACTGGAGGGTTACACCGTACTGGAGCCTAGCGCCACCAACGGCGAAGAGGCCCTGGCGCTGATCGAAAGCCTTAAGCCCGATGTGGTCCTGCTGGACATCGGCATGCCAGGCCTGGACGGCCTGCAGGTGGCTGCTCGCTTGTGCGAGCGCGAGGCGCCGCCGGCAGTGGTGTTTTGCACCGGGGATGATGAATACGGTGCCGAGGCATTCAAGGACAGTACCCTCAGCCATGTGACCAAGCCCATCCAGGCCCAGGCGCTGCGCGATGCGTTGCGCAAGGCCGAAAGACCCAACCGCGCCCAGTTGGCAGCGCTGACCCGGCCGGCTAACGAAGGTGGCGGCCCACGTAGCCACATCAGTGCACGCACGCGCAAAGGCATCGAGTTGATCCCTTTGCCGCAGGTGATCTACTTCATTGCCGACCACAAGTATGTGACGTTGCGCCATGAAACCGGGGAAGTGCTGCTCGACGAACCGCTCAAGGCACTGGAAGACGAGTTTGGCGAACGCTTCGTGCGTATCCACCGCAATGCGCTGGTTGCCCGCGAGCGTATCGAACGCCTTCAGCGTACCCCGCTGGGGCACTTTCAGCTGTACTTGAAGGGCCTGGACGGCGATGCCCTGACCGTCAGCCGCCGGCACGTGGCCGGTGTGCGCAAGATGATGCAGACCCTCTGATACGGCGCCCGCATGGCAAGGGCTGCGCCCTTGTTCGCGGGTGAACCCGCTCCCACAGGTTGATCATTGGCCTTTGGAGTGGCACCTCACCCTGTGGGAGTGGCTTTAGCCGCCAAGAGGCCCTCAGCTGATCCACATCTGCAAGCGATAAAGGAGATGCTGTTATCATCGGCGGCATTTCTCTGGATCGGGGCGTTCCATGTCCACTCGCGAAATCCGCATTGCCACCCGTAAAAGTGCCTTGGCCCTGTGGCAGGCCGAATACGTCAAAGCCCGCCTCGAGCAGGCCCACCCCGGTCTGCTGGTGACCCTGGTGCCCATGGTCAGCCGGGGTGACAAGCTGCTCGACGCGCCGCTGGCAAAAATCGGCGGCAAGGGCCTGTTCGTCAAGGAGCTGGAAACCGCCCTGCTGGACAACGAAGCCGACATCGCCGTGCATTCGATGAAAGACGTGCCCATGGACTTCCCCGAAGGCCTGGGCCTGTACTGCATCTGCGAGCGCGAAGACCCGCGCGATGCCTTCGTTTCCAACACCTTTGCCAGCCTCGAAGCGCTGCCTGCCGGCAGCATCGTCGGTACCTCCAGCCTGCGCCGTCAGGCCCAGCTGCTGGCGCGTCGCCCGGACTTGCAGATCCGCTTCCTGCGCGGCAACGTCAACACCCGTCTGGCCAAGCTCGATGCCGGTGAGTACGACGCCATCATCCTCGCCGCGGCCGGCCTGATCCGCCTTGGCTTCGAAGACCGCATCACCTCCACCATCAGCGTCGATGACAGCCTGCCGGCTGGCGGCCAGGGTGCAGTGGGCATCGAATGCCGCAGCGCCGACCATGAAATCCATGCCCTGCTGGCGCCGCTGCACCATGCCGATACGGCCGACCGGGTAGTGGCCGAGCGCGCCTTGAACAAACACCTGAATGGCGGTTGCCAGGTGCCGATCGCCTGCTACGCGGTGCTTGAAGGCGACCAGCTGTGGTTGCGTGGCCTGGTTGGCCAGCCGAGCGGCGGCAAGCTGCTGGTGGCTGATGCTCGTGCCCCCCGGTCGGCTGCCGAGACCCTTGGCGTACAAGTGGCGGAAGACCTGTTGGGGCAGGGTGCCGACGCCATCCTCAAGGAAGTCTACGGCGAGGCCGGCCACCCGTGAGCCAATGGCGCCTGTTGCTGACCCGGCCTGCCGAGGACTGCGCGGCGCTGGCGCAAAACCTGGCAGCAGCGGGGGTGGCCAGCAGTTGCTTGCCGCTGCTGGAGATCGAGCCGGTAAAACCCGAGGCTCCGCAGCAGTTGTTGCTGCAAGCCCTGAATGGCTTCCAGGCAGTCATCGTGGTCAGCAAACCGGCCGCCCGGCTGTTGCTCGAGCAACTGACCAAGGCCAGCTTGCAGCCGCCACGGCAAAACTGGTTCACGGTCGGCGAGGCCACTGCCGCAGTGTTGCAGGATGCTGCCCTTGAAGTGAGCTACCCACCACGCGGCGATGACAGCGAGGCCTTGCTGGCGTTGCCGGCACTGCGCCAGGCAGTTGCCGTACCTGCAGCGCGAGTCTTGATCGTACGCGGCGTCGGAGGTCGCGAACTGCTGGCAGAGCGTCTTGCAGAGCAAGGTGCTAGTGTCGAATATCTGGAACTGTATCGTCGCTGCCTCCCGGATTACCCGGCGGGCACCCTGAAGCGCCGCATCGAAGCGGAACGCCTCAATGGCCTGGTGGTCAGCAGTGGGCAGGGTTTCGAACATTTGCAGCAAATGGCCGGCGCCGATTGGCCGCAGCTGGCCCGGCTACCACTGTTCGTGCCTAGCCCGCGGGTCGCCGAGCAGGCCCGGGCCGCCGGGGCCCAACAGGTTGTGGATTGCCGTGGCGCTAGTGCCGCGGCCTTGCTGGCAGCCGTGCAGCGCAGCGCTGCACCTGCCTCTTAAGGCGCTAAGCTGAATGCGATGCGCCCCCATGCAAAGGATGGATACGTGAGCGAGACTGTCTTGTCCAATAACGATCAGCCGTCGGCACAGGCGCCGGCGGACCCCGTTACCGCCCCACCTGCCAAGCGCTCCGGCAGTGGTCTGGCAGCGCTGGCCTTGCTGCTGGGCGCGGCCGGGGTGGCGGTAGGTGGCTGGGGTGTCTGGCAGGTGCGTCAACTGCAAGGCAGCGAGTTCAATCAGGGCCAGCACATCGAGGCGCTGAACCAGCGTGCCGAGGCCCTGCAGCAGCGTGAACAGCAGATCAGCGCGCAACTGGCCAGCCTGCCGGCAGCCAGCGAGCTCGAAGACCGCCGCCGCCTGGTGGCGCAATTGCAGGGCGACCAGCAGCGCCTCAGCCAGCGGGTGGAAACCGTGCTGGGTGAAAGCCGCAAGGAGTGGCGCCTGGCCGAAGCCGAGCACCTGCTGCGCCTGGCCACCCTGCGCCTGTCGGCCTTGCAGGACATCACCAGCGCCAAGGCGCTGGTCGAGGGCGCCGACGAGATCCTGCGTGAGCAGAGCGACCCGGGTTCCTTCGCCGCCCGTGAGCAACTGGCCCGCAGCCTGGCCACGCTCAACAGCACCCAGCAACCCGACCGTACTGGCCTGTTCCTGAAACTCGCTGCACAGCGTGAGCTGGTACAACAGTTGAGCGCCCAGTCGCCTGAGTTCGAGAGCAATGCCGATGCACTTGGCGCACTGACCGCCGACGGCGATGGCGCCAGCCGCCTGTCGCAGTGGTGGGCCGAGATCTCCAAGTACTTCCAGATCGACTTCAACGCCGATGAGAACGTGCGGCCGCTGCTGGCCGGGCAACAATTGAACCAGCTGCGCCTGGCCCTGAGCCTGACCATCGAGCAGGCACAGTGGGCGGCGCTCAATGGTGATGCCAAGGTCTACACCCAGGCGCTGGACGATGCCCGCAGCGTGCTGCTGGCCAACTTCAACGCTGACAACCCGCAAAGCAAGGCCATGCTCGAAAGCCTCAATGCCCTGGCTGAGCAACCGGTGTCGGTGGTAACCCCAGACCTCAGCGAAAGCCTGGCGGCAGTGCAGGCCTATATCCAGCGCCGCCACTTGCCGGCCGAGGCTGAAGGGGGCAAGCCATGAAGCGTGTCTACCTGCTGGCCGTGCTGGCTATAGTGGTTGCCGCAGCGTTGGGCATCGCAGTCGCCAAGCATAGCGGCTACGTGTTGATCTCCTATGGTGGCTTCCGTTATCAGTCGGGGCTGTGGGCAGCCCTTGCCGGGTTGCTGGCGGTGGTCTTGTTGTTGTGGTTGCTGCGTTACCTGGTCGGCCTTGTGCTGACCTCAAGCGGCGTGGTCAACCCCTGGTCGCGGCGCAACCGTAGCCGGCGCATTCGCCTGGCCATCGAGCAGGGCCAACTCGACCTCGCCGAGGGCCGCTGGGCCAGTGCCCAGCGCCACCTGCACCGTGCCGCCGAGGCCGAGCGCCAACCGCTGCTGTACTACCTGGGTGCCGCGCGTGCGGCCAATGAGCAAGGCCGTACCGAAGACAGCGACAACTTGCTGGAGCGCGCCTTGGAGCGCCAGCCACAGGCGGAGCTGGCCATTGCCCTGACCCATGCCCAGTTACAGATGGACCGTGGCGAAAGCGATGGTGCTCTGGAAACCCTGCTGGCCATGCAGGAGCGCCACCCGCACAACAGCCAGGTGCTGCGCCTGTTGCAGCGCCTGCACCTGGAGCGCGGCGATTGGTCGGCCTTGATTCGTCTACTGCCCGACCTTCGCAAGGGCAAGGTGCTGCCGGCTGCGGAACTGGCCGCCCTTGAGCAACGCGCATGGGGCCAGAACCTGAGCCTGGCGACTACCCGTGGCGAGGACGCGCCAAGTGCCCGCCAGGCCCTGGAGCGGGCCTGGCAGCAACTGACTGCGGCCCAGCGCCAAGAGCCGCAACTGGTGCTGGCCTACGCCGAGCAACTGCGCCAGGTGGGCGCCCAGAGCGAGGCCGAGCAAGTACTGCGCACGGCCCTGAAACGCGAGTATGAGAGCCACCTGGCCCGTCTGTACGGCCTGGTGCGCGGCGAGGACCCGGCGCGCCAGCTGCAAACCGCCGAAGGCTGGCTCAAGGCTCACCCGCAAGACGCCAGCCTGCTACTGACCCTGGGCCGCCTGAGCCTGCAGAACCGGCTGTGGGGCAAGGCGCGTGACTACCTGGAAAGCAGCCTGCGCATGGAACGCAACCCTGAGGCTTGTGCCGAACTGGCCCGCTTGCTCGCTGGCCTGGGCGAGACCGAACGCAGTAACCAATTGTTCCAGGAAGGCCTTGGCCTGTTGGACGAACGCCTGCTGGCTTTACCGCTGCCAGAAGGCGTTCGCGCCTGACCTACCCCAAGGCCCGCGCCAAGGTGCGGGCTTTGGGGGCGGGTAATTTATCCACCGCTGCCAGTTAAATCTGACGTCCGCTTCTTCAGTCGCCTCCTACCTTGGCTCCGGAAATTTCCTACGCTATTCAGCGACTTGTCGTTGCTGTCGTGCCTTGAAACAAAGGGCGTCTTTCCTCTACCGTTTCAGGCCTCTATCTCTTCCCCGGGACCTGAACCGCCTATGCTGCCGGCCCGTTTGCGCACGTTTTTCCTTCCCGCCTGCCTGGCCGCACTGGCAGTGCTCGCCGCGTCCATGTACCTGGAAAACGTCCTTGGGCTGGTGCCGTGCCCGTTGTGTCTGAGCCAGCGGGTGCTGCTTGGTGTATACGGGCTGCTAAGCCTGGCAGCGGTGGTGCAGGCACCGGGCACCCGCGGCACTCGCCTTTATGCACAAGTGACGCTGGGGTGCTCGCTGGCCGGCGCATTGTTGGCAGCACGGCATGTCTGGTTGCAGGGTGCAGGCGGTGCCAGCCATGTATGCCCGGCGCCGATCGGGCAGCTATTGGTGAACTCCTGGGGGGAAGCGACGCGGCAACTTCTGTTCGGCGGCCCGGATTGCCACTCACTGACCTGGAGTTTTCTCGACCTGACGCTGCCGGAGTGGAGCCTGCTGGCCTTCCTGTTACTGGCGGCGCTGCCCTTGAGTTACCTGCTGGCGTATCGTTTCCGCAGCCTGGCAGGAACATGACCTGGCGCAAGGCTGGATCATTAGCGCGACCAATGGCGATGTATCAGGGGATTAAACACTTGTATGAACTTTGTCCTCTGCGTACCTTGAAGGGCAGCACGCGCGGGAATAATCTCGCAGCACGTATACCGAAAACACAACTGCTCGATGCCGTCCTGCTGATGTCACCTTTGTGCTGCGCGGTCGTGGTGCGAGGTGCAGCGGCATCTACCCAGAAGGGAAGAGATTGCCATGCTCGATAGTTGTCAGAATGCCCAGGAACGCTGGGGTGGGGTGCACGACCTGATCGACCGTTGGTTGAAGGCGCGCCAGGACCTGGTGCAGTCTTTCGGCGCACTGCGTGATTTGAAGCCAGCCTTCGCCGACAAGGACACAAATGGAGACTTTTGCGGCCTGCTTGTCGACTACTGTTCGGCGTGGCATTTCGAGGTCTGCGAACAGCTGGTCAGTGAGGCCAAGGCTTTCGACGACGAGAGAGCGCTGAAATTGGCCGAAGAGATCAATCCGCGGATCAACGACATCACCCAGATCGCGCTGGCCTTCAATGACCATTGCGCGAAAGGCGGGTGCAAGGACACCGAACGCTTCGCTAAAAAACTAGGCAAGCTGGGTGGCCTGCTGCATGAACGCTTCGAACTTGAAGACTGCCTGATCGAAGTGCTGCATAACGCGCACAAGGAACAAGGCGCGGTCGAGGCCTGAGGGTTGGCGTCAGTCGCCAACCGCCAGCAGTTCGATCTCGAACACCAAGGGTGTATAGGGTGCGATCAAGTCACCCGCGCCCTCGGCTCCGTAGGCTTGTGCTGATGGAATCACCAGGCGCCATTTGGCGCCGGCGTGCATCAGCGGCAAGGCTAACTGCCAACCTTCTATCACCGAGTCCAGGCTGAACCACTGTGGTGTCTGGTTCTGGTCGAATATCGAGCCATCCGGCAACTTGCCCACGTAGCGTACCTGCACCTTGCCGCCGGGTTTCGGCTGCGCACCCGTGCCTGCCTGCAGTTCGCTGTAGAGGATGCCCTGCGTTAACTCACGTACGCCATAACGCCCGCGCTCATTGGCCATGAAGCGTTTTTCGGCCGCTTGGAGTTTTTGCATCTCAGCATCACCCTCCTGCGCCTCATGCTGTTGGAGCACGGCCTGCATCCGAGCGTTGTCGAGCTTCAGCGGCTGTCCCTGGTAGGACTGGCGTAACCCGTCGACCAGCGCGTCCAGCTGCAAGCCTGGCATATCCTGGCGCAGCCGCTCACCCAGGCTGGCGCCGAGGCTGTAGGCGAGGTCGTGATCATCGCTCTCGGCCAAGGCGATGGGGGCCAAAAGACATAAACCTAAAACAAGATATCGAGGCATGGTCGGTTCCTGCGCCAATGAGCGGGGAAGTATGCCAGCGTTCCGTTTTTGATTGTGTGCTCGCGACCCTTGCAAAAAGAGACCTTGTGTTGCGAAAGGGGTGCGAAGCCCCCCGAGAGGATGGGCTGCAAGTCAGATAAGTGCCAAATTCCAGCAATGATTTATTCAGCAACTACACTTGCACGGAGCTGCAAGATAACAACTTTGCCCAGGCATGCAACGCGGCGTAAATATTACTGTCAACATGCCCTAGCGGCGGTAGCAGCAGAAGCATAGTATGAGCCGCAATCTCGTCAGCCAGGAGGTAAACCATGTCGGCCAAAAAGAAGCCAGTAAGTACGCCGTTACACCTGCTCCAACAACTTTCGGGCAGCCTGCTCGAACACTTGGAAGAGGCCTGCTCGCAAGCGCTGGCTGATGCGGAAAAACTGCTGGCCAAGTTGGAAAAGCAGCGTGGCAAGGCGCAGGAAAAACTGCACAACGGTCGCCTGAAACTGCAAGACGCAGCCAAGGCCGGTAAAGCCAAGGCGCAAACCAAGGCACAAAAAGCCATCGGCGAACTTGAACAACTGCTCGACTCCCTCAAGGAACGTCAAACCCAGACGCGTTCTTATATTCAACAACTCAAGCGTGATGCTCAAGACAGCCTCAAGCTCGCCCAGGGGGTAGGCAAGGTTCGTGAAGCCGCGGCCAAGGCCCTCGATTCGCGTGCTGCCAAACCAGCGGCCAAGCCAGCTGCCAGGGCGTCTGCTGCCAAACCAGCAGCCAAGCCTGCTGCCAGAACTTCTGCTGCCAAGCCTGCGGCGAAGCCAGCTGCCCGAACCACCGCTGCTGCCAAGCCTGCGGCGAAGCCAGCTGCCCGAGCCACCGCTGCTGCCAAGCCTGCGGCGAAGCCAGCTGCCCGAGCCACCGCTGCTGCCAAGCCTGCGGCGAAGCCAGCTGCCAAAGCCACTGCTGCTGCCAAGCCTGCGGCGAAGCCAGCGGCCAAAGCCACTGCTGCCGCCAAGCCTGCGGCGAAGCCAGCTGCCAAAGCCACTGCTGCCGCCAAGCCTGCGGCCAAAGCCACCGCTGCTGCCAAGGCTGTGGCGAAGCCAGCTGCCAAAGCCACCGCTGCTGCCAAGCCTGCGGCGAAGCCAGCGGCCAAAGCCACCGCTGCCGCCAAGCCTGCGGCGAAGCCAGCTGCCAAAGCCACAGCTGCTACCAAGCCTGCAGCCAAGCCAGCGGCAGCCAAAGCCACTGCCACCAAGCCTGCCGCAAAACCAGCTGCCGCCAAGCCTGTAGCCAGCAAGCCAGCCGAAGCCAAACCGTCTACGCCTGCCGCCAGCACTCCGGCTGCCGCAAGCAACTCGGCCACTCCGCCCGCTGCGGTAGCACCCTCGGCACCTGCCGGCACCCCGGCTCAGACGCCGTCTTCGGCGTCCTGAAGCGCAGCCGCCGCGACGCGCAACTGAACCAGCGCGTCGTTGTGGTGTGTCTGGTCCGGCGCCAGCCGGGCCAGCCAGTCATCCGTGGGTTCATGGGAATCCGCGGACCACTGCCGCGCATGCTCCTGCAAGCGTTCCAGCAAGGCCTTCTCGGCCTGCAATTCCAACCCTTTGAGTCGCTCACGCAACAGCCCCAGCTGGGCATCAGCCTGCGCGGCCGTTCGCCATTGCTGGCGCAGGCTGCGTAGCGGGGCGATCACTTCGCGTTGCCAGGGCTCGGCAACTGCTTTCAATGCCTGCGCACGCTCGTCCAGCACGGCAACGCCACGCGCCTGCAGCCAGGTTGCGCACAGGATCAGGCAGACATCGCCACCCAGCGCCTGCAACTCGAGGCAGGCCGCTTCCACGCCGGGCCTGGCGTACAAGGCCAGGGCGTGATTCCACAGGTCGGTGTGCATGGTTCCACTCGCGCTATGGGCCGAGGAAGCTGGTAGACTCCGCGACCATCATGATCAGACTATCCAACCTCACTTTACAGCGTGGTCCGCAGCGCTTGCTAGAAGGCGCCGAGATGACCCTGCACGCCGGTCACAAGGCCGGCCTGATCGGCGCCAACGGTGCCGGAAAATCCAGCCTGTTCGCCTTGCTGCGCGGTGAGCTGTCGCCCGATGCCGGCGATTGCCAGTTGCCCGGTGACTGGCGCATTGCCCACATGCGTCAGGAGGTCGACACCCTCGACCGCCTGGCCGTGGACTATGTGCTCGACGGCGACGTGCGCCTGCGCAAGGTCCAGGCCGAACTGGCCATCGCCGAGCAGGCCCACGACGGTACCGCCCTGGCGCGCCTGCACAGTGAGCTGGAAAGCGCCGACGGTTACACCGCCGACGCGCGCGCGCGCAAGCTGCTGGCCGGCCTGGGCTTCACCAACGAGCAGATGGACCGCCGTGTCGGAGACTTCTCCGGTGGCTGGCGGATGCGCCTGAACTTGGCCCAGGCGCTGATGTGTCCGTCCGACCTGCTGCTGCTCGACGAGCCCACCAACCACCTGGACCTCGATGCGATCCTGTGGCTGGAAGACTGGCTCAAGGGCTACCCCGGTACTCTGTTGTTGATCTCCCACGACCGTGACTTTCTCGATGCCGTGGTCGATCACGTGCTGCATGTCGAGCAGCGTAAGCTGAACCTCTACAAGGGTGGTTACACCGCCTTCGAGCGTACCCGTGCAGAGCGCCTGGCGCAGCAGCAGCAGGCGTACGAAAAGCAGCAGGCGCAGCGCGCGCACATGGAAAAGTACATCGCCCGCTTCAAGGCACAGGCCACCAAGGCCCGCCAGGCGCAGAGCCGGATCAAGGCCCTGGAGCGCATGGAAGAACTGTCTGCGGCGCACGTCGATTCGCCGTTCGACTTCGTCTTCCGCGAGTCGCAGAAAATCTCCAGCCCGTTGCTGAGCATGTCCGAAGGCCGCTTGGGTTATGGCGACAAGGCCATCCTCGACAAGGTCAAGCTACAGCTGACCCCCGGTGCGCGCATTGGCCTGCTGGGGCCCAACGGCGCTGGCAAGTCGACCCTGATCAAGAACCTTGCGGGTGAGCTGGAGCCGCTGTCGGGCCGCCTGGTCCGTGGCGAGAACCTGGCTGTTGGCTACTTTGCCCAGCACCAGCTGGACTCGCTGGACGACAAGGCCAGCCCGCTGCTGCACCTGCAGCGCATCGCCTCCACCGAGCGCGAACAGACTTTGCGTGATTTCCTCGGCGGCTTCGATTTCCACGGCGCCCGTTGCGACGAACCGGTGGTGAACTTCTCCGGGGGCGAAAAGGCGCGCCTGGCGCTGGCGCTGATAGCCTGGGAACGGCCGAACCTGTTGCTGCTCGACGAGCCGACCAACCACCTTGACCTGGAAATGCGCCTGGCGCTGACCATGGCATTGCAGGAATTTGCCGGTGCCGTGGTGGTGGTGTCTCACGACCGTCACCTGCTCAAGAGCACCACCGACGACTTCTTGCTGGTGGCGGACGGCAAGGTCGAACCCTTCGACGGAGACCTGGACGACTACAGCCGCTGGCTGGTCGAGTACCGCCAGCGCAGCGCGCCGGCCAGCACGGCCCCGGTCAACCCGGACAAGACCGACAAGAAGGCCCAGCGTCAGGCTGCCGCGGCCTTGCGTCAGCAACTGGCGCCGCACAAGAAGGCCGCCGACAAGCTGGAAACCGAGCTCAACCAGGTCCACGTGCAACTGGCCGAGATCGAGACCGCGTTGGGTGACGGTGGCCTCTACGAAGCGGCGCGCAAGGACGAATTGCGCGACCTGCTGGCGCGCCAGACCAAGCTCAAGCAACGCGAAGGTGAGCTGGAAGAAGCCTGGATGGAGGCGCTGGAAACCCTGGAGAGCATGCAGTCCGAGCTCGAGGCGCTGTCCTGATGGAGGAACTGCGTTCGCTGCTGCCTGGGCAATGGATGGACACCTTCTGGCTGGGCTTGCAGATTCTCTTGATCATGGTGGCGGCGTTCGTCCTGCAGCGCATCATTGCTCGCGGGTTGAGCCGCCTGGGCCAGCGTTACCCGTTGCCGCCAGAACTGCTGGTGCCGGTGCGTGGCAGCCTGCGCTGGCTGATCATGGGCAGCGCGCTGCTGTTCGTGCTGGAGCGGCTGGGCGTGTCGGCGACCGTGCTGTGGACGGCCTTGTCCGGCTTTGTCGCGGTGGCGGCAGTGGCTTTCTTCGCCATGTGGAGCGTGCTGTCCAACCTGCTGTGCGCGGTACTGATCTTCACGGTCGGGCCGTTTCGCATCGGCGACGTAGTCGAACTGGTCGATACGCTGGACAAGCCAGGCGTGAAGGGGCGGGTGATCGCTATCAATCTGCTGTTTACCACCCTGCTGGAAGTGCCCGAAGCGGGCGGGGCGCTGGTGCAGGTGCCCAATAGCCAGTTCTTCCAGAAGTCGGTGCGGCGCTGGCGCGGGGCCGAGGTACAGGCCCTGCACAAAGAAACAGCTACCGAAGCTGACTGAACCTGGCCTGGCCCTATGAATCCATCAGAAATTACTGGTTATTTTTTCACCAAAACCTTAGCTTAACGCTTTGCAACAAATGTTCGAGCGAGGTGTGTGATGTCGATGGAAGTATGGTTGGGCTTCTTTGCCGCCTGTTGGGTGATCAGCCTTTCACCCGGTGCCGGGGCGATTGCCTCGATGTCCAGCGGCCTGCAATACGGCTTCTGGCGCGGCTACTGGAACGCCCTGGGCCTGCAACTGGGCCTGATTGTACAAATCGCCATCATTGCCGCCGGCGTGGGCGCCGTATTGGCAGCCTCGGCCACGGCCTTCCAGTTCATCAAATGGTTCGGCGTCGCCTACCTCGTCTATCTGGCCTACAAGCAATGGCGCGCCCTGCCGATGGACATGTCCGATGAGTCCGGCGTACGCCCGATCGGCAAGCCGCTGAGCCTGGTGTTCCGCGGGTTCCTGGTCAACGTCAGCAACCCCAAGGCGCTGGTGTTCATGCTGGCGGTGCTGCCGCAGTTCATCAACCCACATGCACCGTTGCTGCCGCAGTATGTGGCGATCACTGTGACCATGATCACCGTGGACATGCTGGTGATGGCGGGGTACACCGGGTTGGCTTCCCGGGTGTTGCGCTTGCTGCGTACGCCCAAGCAGCAAAAGCGCCTGAACCGGACTTTTGCCGGGCTGTTCATCGGTGCGGCTACCTTCCTGGCGACCTTGCGCCGCGCGCCGCTCTGATGTACCGCTGGGGCCCGGCCGGGCCCCAGCTCTATTTCTGCTTGTCTACCAGCCCCGTCAGCAAGTCCACCGGCATAGGGAAGACAATGGTCGAAGTCCTGTCTCCCGCAATCGCCCCCAGCGTCTGCATATAGCGCAACTGCATCGCCCCCGGTTCCTTGCCCAGCATTTGCGCCGCCTGCATGAGTTTCTCTGACGCCTGCAATTCCCCCTCGGCATGGATCACCTTGGCCCGCCGCTCGCGTTCGGCCTCGGCCTGCCGAGCGATGGCGCGTACCATCGATTCGTTGAGGTCGACATGCTTGATCTCGACGTTGGCCACCTTGATGCCCCAGGCATCGGTTTGCGCATCCAGCACCTGGCGAATATCCGCATTCAGTTGCTCCCGTTCGGCCAGCAACTCATCCAGTTCGTGCTTGCCCAGCACCGCACGCAGCGTGGTCTGGGCCAACTGGCTGGTCGCCACCAGAAAGTCCTCGACCTGGATGATCGCCTTTTGCGGGTCGAGCACGCGGAAGTAGAGCACCGCGTTGACTTTGACCGAAACGTTGTCGCGAGTGATGACATCTTGTGGCGGTACATCCAGCACCACCGTGCGCAGGTCGACCCGCACCATTTGCTGGATCACCGGGATCAACAGGATCAGCCCTGGCCCCTTCACCTGCCAGAAGCGCCCCAACTGGAACACCACGCCGCGCTCGTATTCGCGCAGGATGCGAAACGCCGACAGCACCAGCAGCCCCAGTACGATCAGCACCGCACCGATACCCACTTGCATGAACATGGTCAGTCTCCTTGCGTCGCAGGCGCGGCGGCGCTCACGTCCAGCATCACGCCATGGCGCGCGGTCACCCGCACGCGCTGGCCGGCTTGCAGTGGCGTCGGACACTGCACTTGCCATTGCTCACCCTGGGCCAGTACGACGCCACGCAGCGGGTCGGCTGCCATCACCTGGGTGACGGTAACCAGGCTGCCGACCAGGCCGGCGTCACCGCTGACCAGCGCCCGCTGGCGTGCCTTGAGGGCCATGGCCAGCACGCCGCCGATGAGCAGGGCCGAAAGCACTGCCAAGGTACCGATCAAGACCAGCGGGATGCCGAAGCCCGGGGCATCGGTGTCGATCAGGATCAGCGCGCCGAACACAAAGGCAACGATGCCGCCAAAGCCGACCACGCCGAAACTGGGCAGGAAGGCTTCGGCGATCATGAAGGCGATGCCGAGCAGGATCAGCGCTACCCCGGCGAAGCTCACGGGTAATAGTTGCAGGGCGTAAAGCGCCAACAGCAGGCAGATGCCACCGACCACACCCCCTACCGTAGAGCCGGGGATCATGAATTCGAACAGCAGGCCGTACACGCCGATCATGATCAGGATCAGCGCCACGCTGGGGTTGGTGATCACCGCCAGTAGCCGTGTGCGCCAGTCCGGCAGGTGCTCCACCAGGCTGGCGCCGGCGGTCTGCAACTGGCGTGGCTGGCCGGCGACCTCCAACGTTTTGCCATCGAGCTTGCGCAGCAGGGTGGGCAGGTCATCGGCTATCTGGTCGATCACATTCAGCCGCAAGGCCTCGCTGGCGGGCAGGCTGACGGCCTCGCGCACGGCCTTCTCGGCCCAATCGGCATTGCGCCCGCGCAGTTGTGCCAGGCCGCGGATGTAGGCAGCGGCGTCGTTGACCTGCTTATGTGTCAGGGTTTCATCATTGCTGCCCTTGGCCTTGTCGTCTTTGGGTGCACCTGGGAGGCCGCCGATCTGCACGGGCGTGGCGGCGCCCAGGTTGGTGCCGGGGGCCATCGCGGCGACATGGCTGGCGTAAAGAATATAGGTGCCGGCGCTGGCCGCGCGGGCACCGCTGGGGGCAACGTAGGTGGCAACCGGCACGGGGCTGGCGAGAATCGCTTTGATCATCTGACGCATGGCGCCGTCCAGGCCACCGGGGGTGTCCATGCGGAGCACCACCAGTTGTGCGCCCTGTGCCTGGGCCTGGTCGAGGCTGCGTACCAGGTAGTCGGCGCTGGCTGGCCCGATCGCGTCATCGATGTCGAGTACCCACACCGCAGCGGGCGCTGCCTGGCCACCTGACGTGATGCCAAGCAGCAACAGCACCAACAGCCAGCGCCAGCAGCGGGCGATCACCTGTCGTCACCTCGTTTGCCCTTCCTTCACAAGTTTAGCCCTGGCTGGCGCTACCCGGCCTAAAATTGAAGATTGGGGGGCGAAACCGGAGGTGCATCATGCGTATGGCAAAAACCCTGCAGGCCCGCCTGGACAAGGCCAACTGCGACTACGACATCATTCCCCATCCACATTCGGCCACCAGCCTGGAGTCGGCACGCACGGCCGGCGTACCCGCCGAGCGGGTCGCCAAGTCAGTGATGCTCGATGACCGTCATGGCAACTACATCATGGCCGTGCTACCCGCCAACCGGCACTTGGACATGAGCAAGGTACGCATGTCAGGGGCTTGGCAGCTGACCCGCGAAAGCGGCCTGCCAAGCCTGTTCAATGACTGCGAACGCGGTGCCGTGCCGGCCCTTGGCGATGCCTATCAAATAAAGATGCTGCTTGATCCGAGTCTTACCCGCCAGGGCGATGTCTATCTGGAGGCAGGTGATCATGATCATCTGATTCATATGAGCATGGAGCAGTACATGAAGCTGGTACCGCACGCCGAAGTGCGAGAGCTGTGCTGATGTTTTCACACCAATGCCAGACGGGCGTCGTGGACGGCCTGCCTGGCGCTCAGGAGGAACCATGGAAGCGCCGATCCATCCCTTTGCCGACCTGTTCAAACAGTTGGGCTTGCCCGACGATCCCAAGAGTATCGATCAGTTCATCACCAGCCATTCGCCGTTGAAGAACGAGATAAAGCTGGTGGATGCACCGTTCTGGAGCGACTCCCAGCGTGCTTTTCTCAAGGAAAGCATCATTGAAGATTCCGATTGGGCCGTGCCCTTCGATCAACTCAACGAAGCGTTGCGCCGCCCCCGAAAATAAAGCGCCGAGCGGCACCTGACGAGTCATTGGCCGTTGCTATGCTCAGGAAAACAATAAGGGGATGGCGCGATGAAAGATCCCTATGCACCAGGTTTCTGGTGCTCCGTGACGATCCTGGGCACCCTGACGGCCAGTTACTTTTACGGCATCAGGCAGGCGCAACAGATGAACCAGGCGGTGCATTTTCTGTATGCGGCTGCCGCTGTCACCGTGGCAGTTGTACTGGTGGCGCTGACCTGGATTGCCTGGCAGCAGTTGCACCTGAACAAGCGCGAAGTGATTCAGGGACGAACGTTGCTGACCATCTGGAACACCAAGGTGGCGCTGCGCCGCGTCGAGACCGTATTCGACCGCTACTTCTGGGGCAGCTACTGGCATTCGGGGCGCACGTTCGAAGAGGTCATGGGTGAGCTCAAGGGCACGCCGCTGGAGCAGAGCCTGGAGG
The DNA here is from genome assembly GCF_029871175.1 of Pseudomonas sp. BN607. Taxonomy (NCBI): domain Bacteria; kingdom Pseudomonadati; phylum Pseudomonadota; class Gammaproteobacteria; order Pseudomonadales; family Pseudomonadaceae; genus Pseudomonas; species Pseudomonas sp. BN607. The sequence continues at coordinate 55,735 of NZ_SSOE01000042.1, read as the reverse complement.
CCCTGAAGCGCCAGTGTCGTGTACTCGACCGAGAAATCCATGACCACCATCATCATTGGCTGGCCAATGCCCGCGACCTGTCCAGCGTGGCGCAGGCCATGGCCCGTGACCGCTACCAGCTGGACCTGGGCGAGCCCACCTGCAGTGGCCATGGCAATACTGCAGTGCTCAACCGTGACCTGGAGGTGCTGGTGTACACCTGGTCGGCGCGCCTGCGCAGCTTTGACCATCAGCTGGACGAGCTGGAGCGCACCTACCATTGAGAGGTTTCATTCGCCGCGGATGTACTGCTCAAGCTGCTTGATGAGGCTGGCTTGCTCAGTGATGGTTTCCTTGACCAGGTCACCGATCGACAGCAGGCCGAGCAGCTTGCCGTTGTCGACCACCGGCAGGTGACGCAGGTGGCGATCGGTCATCAGGTTCATGCAGAAATCCAGCTTCTGCTTGGGTTCCACGGTCACCACAGGCGCACTCATGATTTCGCGCACCGGGGTGGCGGCAGAAGAGCGCCCCTTGAGTACCAGCTTGCGTGCATAGTCCCGTTCACTGACGATACCCACCACCTGGGTGCCTTCTACCACAGGCAACGCACCGACGTTTTTCTCCGCCAGCATTTTCAGGGCGTCGAGCACCGAGTCATCCGGGCCGATGGTGTAAACGGTCTGGTGCTGGGACTTGGTCTTGAGGATTTGTTCGACGGTCTTCATACGGGCCTCTGCGGGTGAAAAAAGCGCTGTCTCGGAGTAACTAAAGCATCCGGTACGGCGCTCTGCACGGCAATGCAGGAAACGGCATGGAGTTGATTGAAAAACGTCATTGATCTGCGCTTGTAGCGCCCTCTCCGCGGCTTTAGCCGCGAGGGGGGGCGCCACTGCCGATCAAAGCTTCGGCATCTGCCCGATCCGCGCCACCATTTCACTAACCACCTGCAAGTCCAGCATGAACTGCTCCACGGTCTTGAACTCGTTGTCGTTGTGCCCGGTGTATTTCACGTCTGGCATAGCCAGGCCGAACTGGACGCCGTTGGGCAGGTCGTGGACCGAGGTCGCACCAGCGGACGTGCCGAACGCGTGCTTCATGCCCAGGTTCTCGCTGGCCACCGCCAGCAGAGCCTTGACCCATTCGCCTTCGGGGTTGCGGTACATCGGCTCGTCCAGGCTGTAGTCGAAGGCTACGGAGATGTGGCTTTGCCGCGTCCATTGGCCCAGTTTGCCCGCCAGTTCATCCTTGATCGCGGCAATCGGCTTGCCTTTGGGAATACGCAGGTTCACCGCCAGCTTCAGGCCTTTGTCATCCACACCGACAAAGGTCGGCGAGGCGGTCAGCGGGCCCATGAACGGGTCCTTGAAGGCCACGCCAAGCTTGTTGCCCAGGTAGTCCAGGCCCCAGTTGTCGGCGGCGTAGCGAGCGGCGTCGGTGAAGTGGTTGTGCTTGAGCGGTACCTGGTTGCCCAGGCCGTTGATGAAGTCGAGCATGCGTGCCACCGGGTTGACTCCGGATTCCGGTTCCGAGGAGTGGGCGGAAACCCCGGTAACCGTGAGCAGCACATGCTTGCCGTCGGCCCTGGCATCGATGCTGAAATCACCGCCATGCTGTTTGACATATTTGCCGCCGGCTTGCTGCAAATGCTTGGCCAGCGCTGCCGGGTTGTCGGTGATGAGGGTAGCCACTGAAGTGGTCGGGATCTGGTTGGTGGCCAGGCCGCCGGTCAGGTTGATGATTTCAGCACCCTTGCCAGTGGCTGGCCGCTTGCTGAAGCTGGCCATGACCGTGCCGTAGCCTTTTTCAGCGATCACCACCGGGTAGCCACCATCCAGGGCCAGGTTGTAGTCGGGCGTGGGGTTGCGCTCGAAGTAGTAGGGAATGGCATCACCGCTGGTTTCTTCCGTGGTGTCGATCAGCAGCTTGAACTGCCGGGCCAGCGGCAGGTTTTCGTCCTTGGCCACTTTCAGTGCGTACATCGCTACGACAATGCCGTTCTTGTCGTCTTCGGTGCCGCGGCCGTACATGCGGTCGCCAACCAGGGTGACTTTGAACGGGTCCAGGCGCGTGCCGTCGGCCAGTTTCCAGTTGTCCGGGTTGACCGGCACCACGTCGGCGTGGGCATGGATGCCGATCACTTCCTTGCCGCTGCCCAGCGAAATCTCGTAAACCCGGTTGTCGATGTTGCGGAAGGCCAGGCCAAAGCTGTCGGCCAGTGCCTTGATCTTGTCGGCGACTTTGAGGAACTCAGGGTTTTCGTACTGGGGCGTGCCCTCGACATTGAAGGTGGGGATGGCCACCAGTTCCTTCAGGGTTTCAGTAGCAGCCTTGCCGTACTTGATTCGCGTGTACAGGCCGAGCAGGCGGTTGATCTCATCCTGTTGTTCGGCAGCCAGCTGTTTGCCGGCCAGGTAGGCGTCCAGGGTTGCTTCAATGTTGTTGGCCTTGGCCAGGTCACTGCCTTTGAGCTTGCCGAGGAACTGCTTGAAATCGCTTGGGTCGCTGCCGTCGAAGGCTTTGACGATGGCGGCGGATTGCTGCTGGGAGAGGTTGGCCTGGGCCGGCTGTGTGAACAGACCGATGCTGGCCAGCAGCAAAGTGGTGGCGGTAAGTTTTTTCAGGTGCATGGTTGCGCGCATTCCTTCGCCAATCATTGTTATGGGTGACCCGTTCGGAAAACGGGAAGACGCCCACGCTAACACCAATGACCAGTGGCACGGGAGTGCCAGAAATGCGACATGTCGCACAAACGAAAAAGCCCCGGGCGTAGGCCCAGGGCTTTTTGATATGGCGCACTCGGCGGGATTCGAACCCACGACCCCTGCCTTCGGAGGGCAGTACTCTATCCAGCTGAGCTACGAGTGCAACGCGCAGGCATCATACCCATCTGCGCCGTTGGAGTCCATCGCCTTGATCTGTAGCCTTTTTTACCCTTTTAGAGCAGATCCCCTGCGGGGGCTGCAAGTCAGAGTGCTATCAGCTCTGGCCGCAGCCCTTCTACCCGGCGAGCCGGCGCTGGCAGGTAGTCACCGTCGCCGGTGATCTGGTGTAGCACTTTTTCGCGCAGGCCGTGCAGGGCCACGCCGGTGCGCAAGCGCGGGTGCGGCAGGTCGATTTCCACCACCGACTTGATCCGCCCCGGACGCGGCTCCAGCACCACTACCCGGTCGGCCAGGTAAGTGGCTTCCTCCGCATCGTGGGTCACCAGCAGGATAGTGATGCCGGCCCGTTCGCGAATGGCCAGCAGCTCGTCCTGCAATTGTTGGCGGGTCAATGCATCCAGCGCGCCGAATGGCTCGTCGAGCAACAGGATACGCGGGCTGGCGACCAGGCCACGGGCGATCGCCACGCGCTGCGCCATGCCGCCGGACAACTGGTGCGGGTAGGCCGACTCAAAGCCGACCAGCCCCACCAGTTGTACGAATTCATGCACCCGCCGGGCGCGTTCGCCTTGGGTGAGCGGCTCGTTGACCAGGCCCAGGGCGATGTTCTGTTCCACGTTCAACCACGGAAACAGGCGGTGCTCCTGAAACACGATGCCGCGCTCGCCACCTATGCCGCCGACCGCATGGCCGTCGACCCGAATGCTGCCACTGTAGTCCGTATCCAGCCCCACCAGCAGGCGCAGCAGGGTGGACTTGCCACAGCCAGAGGCGCCCACGATGGCGATGAACTCGCCCTGATTGATCGACAGGTTGAAGTTGCGGATGGCCTCGAGCGGTTGGCCGTCGACGCAGAATACTTTGCCAACCTCCTCGAAACTTACCAAGGGTGGGGTGGCGTCGGGCTGGTTCGCCGCGTGCAGGTGCGAGGTGTTGAAGGCGTTCATGCGGTTCTCCAGCGCGTCGCGCGCGATTCAAGGCGTTGTCCAAGGGTGCCGAGCAGGGCGCCGACCAGGCCGATCAGCAGCATGGCGGCCATCACCTGGTCCATGCGGAACAGTTGCTGCGCGCCGATCATCAGGCTGGCGATCCCGCCGTCCGAGGGCATGAAGTATTCGGCGCCAATGGTGCCTAGCCAGGCGTAGATCAGCGATAGCCGCAGGCCGGCGAAGATCGCCGGTGCCGCGCCGGGCAGCACCAGCAGGCGCAAGCGCTGCCAAAGGTTCAGGCGCAGGGTGCGGGCCGCTTCGCCAAGTTGCGGCGAGAGGCTGGCAATGCCCCGTTGGGTGGCGATAAGCAGCGGGAAGAACGCCGCCATGCCGACAAACACCTGTTTGGCCCCTTCACCCAGCCCGAACCAGGCGGTGAGCAGCGGTACCCAGGCGAACAGGGCCACTTGGCGTACTGCTGTCAGGCTTGCGCCGAACAGGCGCTCGGCATGGCTGGACAACCCCAGCAGCAACCCGGCCAACAGGCCTGCACTGCCGCCCAGTAGCAGGCCGCTCAGGGTGCGCTGCAGGCTCAGCAGCAAGGCCTGCGGCAGTGATCCATCGGCCAGGCCGGTCAACAAGGTCCGCAGCACTTCAAGTGGCGAGGTCAGGATGTTGCTGTCGACCCAGCCAAAGCGGGTGCTGGCCTGCCACAATGCCAACAGCGCCAGCGGTAGCAGCAGGCTTTGCCAGCCGCTCGGTACGGGACCACGCTGCTGTTCCCCGGTGGCCGCTTGCGGCCAGTACAGCAGGCGCTTTTCCACTGCTGAAAAGCCATGCTCCAGCACCGCGCCGACCAGGCCGATCACCAGGATGTACAGCAGCACCAGGTCGAGCATGAACAGCTGCCGGCCCCACACCATCAGGTAACCGATACCTTCGCTGGAGGCCAGCAGCTCGACCGCCAGCAGCGAGGTCCAGCCGGTGGCCAAGGCCAGGCGTATGCCCGTAAGGAAGGCGGGCAGGGCGGCCGGCAGCAACAGGCGTAGAAAGAGCAGGTGACGCGGCAGGCGCAATGCTGCAGCAGCCTCACGCAGCTTGGGCTGGGCATCGCGCACCCCAACCAGCGTGTGCAAGGTGACGGGGACCACCACTGCTTTCACCAGTACCACCAGCTTGAGCAGCTCACCAATGCCGAAGAACAGCATGAACAACGGAATCCAGGCCAGCGTGGGAATCTGCGCCAGCGCCACGAAGGTCGGCAAAACCAAAGTCTGAGCCCGCCGCGAGCCTCCCAGCCACACCCCCAGCAGCAAACCGCTGCCGATGCCGACCGCCAGCCCCCAGAACAGTCGCTGTAGGCTTATCCACAGGTGCCCCCACAGCTCGCCGGAGCCGAACTCCAAAGCGCTCTGCCACACCAGCGCTGGCGCCGGCAGTATCTGCTCGCTCATCCAGTGCTGCCGACTGGCCAGCACCCAAAGCAGGGCAATGGCTACCGGCATCACCCAAGGCAACACCCACTGTGCAAAGGCTGCGCGGCCCCTGTGGGAGCGGCCTTGCGCCGCGAATGGGCCGCCCAGCGGCCCCCGAGGCCACCCCCGATCCCTATTAAGAACTCCATTCATCGGCCATTTCTCGCGACGTTTTTAGTTTATGCATTTAAGGAATTAAAAAATCTCAAAATAAACTTTCAAGAGATAAGATCATGCACTCACTGCATCCGGAAGCCCCTATCCATTGCGTTTTCCTCATATTTTCCATGCGTTTTCCGCAACCCTGGCTCGGGGCCGCATAGCACGTGATTTATGTCTTTCAGTTACTTAAAAATGAAGTTTTGATCTTTGTAGGTTCTAACCAGACCTGCCTAGCTTCTGGCCAAAGCGCGGCCATCGCCGGTGGCAGCCTGCCAAGGAGCCTTGCCATGAACACCCCGTTGCGTCACTTGATAACCGCCCTTGGGCTGGCCTTCAGCCTCAGCGGCCATGCCGCTGAACCCGCCAAGCCGCAAAGTATCCGCATCGCCGTGCCCGACCTTAGCGCTGGCAGCAAGCCCAGCGCCGGTGGCGTGGTCGATGTGTTGCGTGACCAGCAACTGCTGGAGAAGGAATTCGCCAAGGATGGCATCCGCATCGACTGGCATTTCTTCAAGGGCGCCGGGCCTGTGGTGAACGAAGCGTTGGCCAATGGCCAGGCGGACTTCGCCTACCTGGGCGACCTGGCAGCGATCGTCGGCAAGGCCAACGGCCTCGACACCCGTGTGCTGTCTGCTGGCGTGCGCGGGGTAAAAAGCTACCTGGGTGTGGTGCCCGGCTCTGGCATCAATACCTTGCACGACCTCAAGGGCAAGCGCGTTGCGGTATTCCGCGGTACTGCCAACCAGCTGTCGTTCGCCAGCGCCCTTGCCAGCCAGGGCCTGAGCGAGCGCGAGCTGAAAGTGATCAACCTCGATTTCAATGCCGCCAACGCTGCGCTGGCGGCAAAGCAGGTCGACGCCACCTGGGGGCTGTCCAACCTGCTGTCGCTGCGAGAGCGTGGACTGGTCGAGTTGCCCGTCAATTCGCGTGACCTGCAGGGTGCCGGCAGTACCCAGGCAGTGCTGCTGGGCACTGGCGATTTCATACGTAAATACCCCGAGCTGGTGCAGCGCCTGGTCAATGCCCAAGAGCAGGCAAGCGCCTGGCTACGCGACGAGCACAACCGCGAGGCCTACATCGACCTGGTGGCCAGCAACGCCAATTGGCCGCGCAGCATCCTCAGCGATGACCTGGCCAAAGAAGACCTTGCCCACTACTTCGACCCGCGGCTGGACGCCGACTTTGTCAGCCAGTTGCAGCAGGGCGTCGACCTGGCAGCCAAGGAGCGCCTGATCCGCCGTGGCTTCCAGGTGGCCGACTGGATCGAACCGCGTTTCCTCGATACCGCGCTGAAACAGGAACAGGCCGTACAGGCCACCCGCTGAACCCGCAAGCAACCCGACCATCACCGCAAGGACCACAACCATGAGCAATGCCGCCCTGGCCACCGCGCCACAACCCCTCGAACTCGATATTCACCCGGTTGCCGGGCGTATCGGCGCCGAAATTCGCGGGGTACAGCTGTCCGCCGACCTCGACGCCGCCACCCTCGATGCCATCCAGGCTGCCCTGGTGAAACACAAGGTCATCTTCTTCCGTGGCCAGACGCACCTCGATGACCACAGCCAGGAAGCCTTCGCCAAGCTGCTCGGCGAGCCCGTGGCCCACCCCACCGTGCCGGTGGTGGACGGCACCAGCTACCTGTTGCAGCTCGACGGCGCCGAGGGCCAGCGGGCCAACTCCTGGCACACTGACGTGACGTTCGTCGACGCCTACCCCAAGGCCTCGATCCTGCGCAGCGTGGTGGCGCCTGCCTCCGGTGGCGACACCGTGTGGGCCAACACGGCTGCGGCTTATCAAGAGCTGCCTGAACCGCTGCGCGAGCTGGCCGATAAACTGTGGGCGGTGCACAGCAACGAGTACGACTACGCCAGCATCAAGCCTGACGTGGACCCCTCCAAGCTGGAGCGTTATCGCAAGGTGTTCACCTCCACGGTGTACGAGACCGAGCACCCGGTGGTGCGAGTGCACCCGATCAGTGGCGAGCGGGTACTGCAACTGGGGCACTTCGTTAAGCGCATCAAGGGTTATTCGTTGGCGGATTCGCAGCACCTGTTCGCGGTGTTGCAAGGGCATGTGACGCGCCTTGAGAACACCGTGCGCTGGCGCTGGCAGGCGGGGGACGTAGCGATCTGGGATAACCGGGCAACGCAGCATTATGCGGTGGATGATTATGGGACTCAGCCGCGCGTGGTGCGGCGGGTGACCTTGGCCGGGGAGGTGCCGGTGGGTGTGGATGGCCAGTTGAGCCGGACAACTCGCAAGGGCTGAGAGGTTCAGATGACCCTGTGGGAGCGGGTTCACCCGCGAATACGATGGTGAATTCACCGACGCATTCGCCGGTGAACCCGATCTCACAGGCGGGGTACCCGCCTGTTACATCTCGGTATCACAGGCAATCAACTGCCTGACCAGCGCCTGCGCCAACGGCGACAAGCCATACCCCACCCGGCTTACCACGCCATAGCGGGTATGGCACGCCTCTTCCTGCTCTGGCGTCAGGTCCGCCAGCTTCAACTGCACCAGCCCGCCCTCGCGTTGATACGGCTGCAAATTGGCATTGCAGGCAATGCCGATGGTGTCCGAATGCAGTACCACATTCAGCAACGCGTACCCGTGCTCGCACTCCACTGCAGGCAAGAAGTCCTGCCGCCCGCTGAGGTCGCTGAGGATCTTGCGGATGTTCGGCGGGCGGAAGGTGGTGGCCATCGGGTAATCGAACAGGTCGCGCGCCTGCACGGTCTCCTGCTGGGTCAGAGGGTGCCCGGCGCGGCAGCAGAAATGCCAGCGCTGTGGCGTCAGCTTGTGCACTTGGTAATCCGGGTCGGATTCGAACTGGCGTGTGTCGGCGACGAAGAACTCGATCTCCTCGGCCACCAGCTTACGGTTCAATGCTTGCCAGTTGTCCACCTGGAAGCAGGTTCGCGCCGCTGGGTACTCGGCAACGAAGCGCGCTACCGCCCGCGGCACCAGACCACCGGCCGGCGCTGGGCCAGAACCGAAGCGCACCACGCCGGTGGTGGCACCGTTGAACTGGTGAATTTCGTTTACCAGCTTGTGTGCCCCATGCACTAGCCGCCGCGAGTGCTCCAGCACCAGAAGACCCTGGCGGGTGGGTGCCAGCTCCTTGCTGGCGCGGTCGACCAGGCGGCAGCCGACGTTGTGTTCCAGGGTCTGAATGCTACGGCTGAAGGCCGATTGCGACAGATTCACCGCCGCCGCTGCCGCGACGAAGCTGCGGTGTTCGACAAGGGCGATGTAGTGGCGCAGCTGACGCAGATCGATATGCATTTTCTACATTGAAACCTTCGGTGAAATGCAATTGCTGACAAGGGTGAGTCCCCTTATAAAGGGACTTACTTATTCCACAAAATATGAAATACAAATATTTATATCTCTTAAAAGAATATAAGCCCGACTGACCGCGATTCGGTTCCGCCAACGGAAATGCTCGCCCAGGGCCCATGCCTCAAGGAGCATTTGCATGTCCGGACTTTCCCGTTGGCCTGCGCGCGCGTCGCGTTTCACCCTGCAACCCTTGGCCGCTGGCGTACTGCTGGCGGCATCCTCTGGCAGCTTCGCTGAAGACGCGGTCATTGCCGCCAGCCCGACGGTGGAGCAGGAAGCCAAGCTAGGCACCGTCACGGTCAACGCCCGCCGCCGCGAAGAAACCGCGCAGAGCGTGCCCACGCCGATCAGCGTGCTCGACAGCGAAACCCTGGAAACCCAGCACATCTACCGCGTGCAGGATTTGCAACAGCTGGTGCCCAGCACCAACGTCGCCTACGTGCATGCCCGCCAGTCGAGCATCTCGATTCGTGGCCTGGGTAACAACCCGGCCAGCGATGGCTTGGAGGGCAGCGTTGGCATCTATCTCGACAACGTCTACCTCGGTCGCCCCGGCATGGCGGTATTCGACCTGCTGGATGTGGAGCAGCTGGAAGTACTGCGCGGCCCGCAGGGCACGCTGTTCGGCAAGAACACGACTGCCGGCGTGCTCAACATCACCACGCGCAAGCCGACTTTCCACCGCGAAGGCAGCATTCAGCAGTCGATCGGGGAGGACGGCTATCTGCAAACCCAGGGCAGTTTCTCGGGGCCGATCAGCGATACCCTGGCCGGGCGCATCAGTGCCTACCGCACCGAAGACGATGGCTACGTCAAGAACATCCACAACGGTGACGATCTCAACGGCGGCAAGCGCCAAGGCTTTCGCACCCAGCTGCTGTTCAAACCCAGCGAAACCTTCAACCTGCGCTGGATAGGCGAATACAACGAAGAAGACTCCAACAACGGCATCCTCAGCCTGTACAGCACCGGCCCCACCATCAATGGCGTGAACCGCTACGAAAGCCTGGCTGCCCAGGCGGGCGCAACGCTGGTGTCGGGCAAGGACCGGAAGGTCAATTTCGACGCTGACCAGCAGGTGACGGTTTTCCAGGGCGGCACTTCGGTGGAGGCCAACTGGACCCTGCCCAACGACTTCACCCTGACGTCGATCACTGCCTACCGCTGGTGGGACTTCACCCCGCGCAACGACGATGGTCTGAACGTGCCAGTGTTCTATAGCGCCGGGGTTTCGGTACGTGACAAGCAGTACTCGCAAGAAATCCGCCTGGCTTCACCTACGGGTGGCGCCTTCGACTACGTGCTGGGTGCCTATTACTTCAAGCAGGATCTGGACAATAAATCCTTTACTTACTATGGGCCGCAGGCGGATGTCTGGAACCTCACACCAGCCGGGGCACTGAACAACGTCAACACCATTGGCGATGGGCACATCGATACCGACAGTTATGCGCTGTTCGCCCAAGGCACCTGGCATGTCACCGACCGACTGGATTTTACCGCCGGCATCCGGGGCACCTATGAAGAAAAGAGCGCCTGGGTGACCCGCGATGCACCGGAGGGCGGCGCCGCTGTCACCGGGGCTGCTGCCACCGCGCGCCAGGCTCGCATAGGGGCCTACGATTCGGGCGACCTCAACCAGTACAGCTTCAGCCCCTCCGGCCTGTTGGGCCTGAGCTACCGCTTCAACGAACAGCTGCTGGGCTACGCCACCCTGACCCATGGTGAGAAGTCTGGTGGCATCAACCTCACGGTTGGCGCTGCGCCCCGGCTGGGCACCGATTCGCTGCTGGTCGGCACCGAGCGGGTCAACAATGCCGAGCTGGGTCTGAAAAGCACCCTGTTCGACGGCCGCCTGCAGCTCAACAGCAACCTGTTCTGGGCCGAAGTGCACGGCTACCAGGCCAACGTTTATGACCAGATCAACCGCGTGCAGTACCTGGCCAACGCCGGCCGCGTGCGCTCGCGTGGCCTGGAGTTCGAGGCCACGGCGCTGCCGGTCCGCGGCCTCACGGTCAACTTCAACGGCTCGTGGAACGACGTGCGCTACACCGAATACAAGGACGCACCATGCCCGCCCGAAGTGAGCCTGGCCAACGCCACCGCCACCTGCGACCTGTCCGGGCACCAGGTGGTTGGCGCCTCCAAGTACATCGCCAACCTGAACACGCAGTACAAGTGGCAGGCCAGCGAGCATGTCGAGCCCTACGTCACCGCCAGCTACGCCTTCCGTTCAAAGGCAGTGGGCACCATCGACGACTCCGATTTCGGCCAGATCCCTAGCTACGCGCTGGTCAACCTTTCCGCTGGTGTGCGCCTGGACCAGGGCGACGGCGTGGTCGACCTGTCGCTGTGGGTGAAAAACGCCGGCGATAAGACCTACTTCACCAGCCTGTGGAACTCCGCCAACGGTGGCTATGCCGGCGTGCTAGGCACGCCGCGTACGTTCGGTGCCACTGCCCGTTACGACTTCTGAGCACAAGGAGCTTTGCCATGAATGCCAAGACTGAAACCCCTGTACTGCCTGAAGGCGCGTGCCTGACCGCCAAGGTCCCCGAGCGTGGCGAGGCGCTGCTCGGTGATGTGGTGGTCAACCCGTATCGCCTGGCGCCGCTGACCGCGATCATTCGCGACGGAGGGCGTAGCCTGAGTAACGCGCACGTGCGCGTGCTGGGCCGCGGCGAACGCGGTGTAGACATTGCCTACGAAGTCTCCGACCGTTCGCTGTGGACCTACGGCGGTATCCCTGTATTCGGCCTGTACCCGGACCACGTGAACCAGGTGGAGGTGACCTACAAGCTGGACGGCGAGCGTGTTCGCGAGCAGTACCAGATCTACGCTCCGGCCGTCCGCCTGCCGGTGGTGGCCAGGCAGACTGCCGCGCTACCGGAGGTCGAGCCGATCAAGGTCGCGGCAGGGTTCGAAAAACGCCTGTACCTGTTCAACCACTTGCAAGGTGACATTCCTGGTGGCCGCGCCTTTAAATGGAACGCATTGGGCGGCGCAGCAGAATGGGACCAGGTGGGCAACAACTGGATTGCCGACAGCAATGGCGATGTGCGCTGGTACCTGGATATTGAACAGATCCACGACTCTAACCGCCGTGACAGTTTGGGCGGCACCATGGGCTTCCAGCAGACCCGCGATGGCAAGCTGATCTGGGGGCAGGGCCAGACCTACTCCAAGTACGATCTGCTGGGCCGACGCATCTGGCAGCGCAGCCTGCCTGACAAATTTGCCGATTTCTCCCACGAAATCCGCGAGACCACCAATGGCACTTACCTGTTACGGGTTGGCACCAGCGACTACCGCCGTCCCGATGGCAAACGCGTGCGTTCGATCCGTGACCACATCATCGAGGTCAACGAGGCCGGGGATGTGCTGGACTTCTGGGACCTGAACCAGATTCTCGACCCGTACCGCGGCGACCTGCTGGAGACCCTGGGCAAGGCGGCCATCCAGTTGCCGCCGGGTGTGCAGAAGCAGGACGAGCGGCTGGCCAACGAGCTGGCCGAGGGTGACTTGCCCTTTGGCGATACCCCGGGTGTGGGTACCGGGCGCAACTGGGCCCACGTCAATGCCATCGATTACGATGCCGATGACGACAGCATCATCGTTTCAGCACGCCATCAGGGCGTGGTGAAGATAGGGCGTGACAAGCAGGTGAAATGGATTCTTGCCTCGCCTCAAGGCTGGCCTGAGCGCTTGCGCGACAAGGTGCTGACGCCGGTCGCGAGCGAAAACTTCGATTGGTCGTGGACCCAGCACACTGCTTGGCTCACCGGCAAAGGCACGCTGACTGTGTTCGATAACGGCTGGGGGCGCGACTTTGCGCCAACCAAGCTTGCCGGCAACTATAGCCGGGCGGTGGAGTACCGCATCGACGAGGGCAAGGGTACGGTCGAGCAGGTGTGGGAGTACGGCAAGGAGCGTGGCGACGAGTGGTACAGCCCGGTGACCTCGGTGGTGGCCTACCGGCCAGAGACCGACACCCAGTTCATCTACTCGGCTTCGGTGAACTTCCTCACCCCTGAGAAACTGACCACCACCGTGCTCAACGAGGTGCGGCGCGGAACGCAGGAGGTGCTGGTGGAGCTGAAGGTGCATAGCCGGCAGCCTGGCAGTGTTGGCTACCGGGCTCTGGTGATCGACCTGGCCAAGGCATTCTGATCCACCCCCTTCGGGAGGGCCGTCGGTCCTCCCTTCACATTTCTTTCTGTTCATTCGTCTAACCTGTAACGGCCCTTTCGCGGGCATGCCCGCGAAGAGGCCGTTTGCCACTACCGAAATGATGAAATTTCCGCCCGGCTGTTCAACCATTCGTTCTTTTTTTCGAACAGCCTATTGTCCAACACCCCAGCAGCCGCTTAGCATTCGTTTGAGATTTCAAACGCTCGATGCCCTGCCTTGGGCGCTTTTCAACAATCAACAATTCGGGAAGCCGACATGCAGCTCAAAGACGCTCAGTTGTTCCGCCAGCAAGCCTATATCAATGGTGAGTGGCTGGATGCGGACAATGGCCAGACCATCAAGGTGACCAACCCGGCCACCGGTGAAGTCATCGGTACCGTGCCGAAGATGGGCACCGCGGAAACCCGCCGCGCCATCGAAGCTGCCGACAAGGCCCTGCCGGCCTGGCGTGCCCTGACCGCCAAAGAGCGTTCGACCAAGCTGCGTCGCTGGTTCGAACTGATGATCGAGAACCAGGACGACCTGGCTCGCCTGATGACCACCGAACAAGGTAAGCCACTGGCCGAAGCCAAGGGCGAAATCGCCTACGCCGCCTCGTTCATCGAGTGGTTCGCCGAAGAAGCCAAGCGCGTCTACGGTGACACCATTCCTGGCCACCAGCCAGACAAGCGCCTGATCGTCATCAAGCAGCCAATCGGCGTTACCGCGGCCATCACCCCGTGGAACTTCCCAGCCGCCATGATCACCCGTAAAGCTGGCCCGGCCCTGGCCGCTGGCTGCACCATGGTGCTCAAGCCTGCTTCGCAGACCCCGTACTCCGCCCTGGCCCTGGTCGAGCTGGCCCACCGCGCCGGTATCCCGGCTGGCGTGCTGAGCGTGGTCACCGGCAGCGCTGGCGAAGTTGGCGGCGAACTGACCGGTAACTCCCTGGTACGCAAGCTGTCCTTCACCGGTTCGACCGAAATCGGTCGCCAGCTGATGGAAGAATGCGCCAAGGACATCAAGAAGGTTTCCCTGGAACTGGGTGGCAACGCCCCGTTCATCGTGTTCGACGACGCCGACCTGGACAAGGCGGTCGAGGGCGCGATCATCTCCAAGTACCGCAACAACGGCCAGACCTGCGTCTGCGCCAACCGTATCTACGTGCAGGACGGCGTCTACGATGCGTTCGCAGAGAAGCTGGCCGCTGCGGTTGCCAAGCTGAAGATCGGTAACGGTCTGGAAGACGGCACCACTACTGGCCCGCTGATCGACGGCAAGGCTGTCGCCAAGGTCCAGGAGCACATTGAAGACGCCGTTTCCAAAGGCGCCAAAGTGCTGTCCGGTGGCAAGCTCATCGAAGGCAACTTCTTCGAACCGACCATCCTGGTCGACGTACCGAAGACTGCTGCCGTCGCCAAGGAAGAGACCTTCGGCCCACTGGCGCCGCTGTTCCGCTTCAAGGACGAAGCCGAAGTCATCGCCATGTCCAACGACACCGAGTTCGGCCTGGCTTCGTACTTCTACGCCCGCGACATGAGCCGTGTGTTCCGTGTTGCCGAAGCCCTGGAATACGGCATGGTGGGTATCAACACCGGCCTGATCTCCAACGAAGTGGCGCCGTTCGGTGGCATCAAGGCTTCGGGCCTGGGCCGCGAAGGTTCCAAGTACGGTATCGAGGACTACCTCGAAATCAAATACCTGTGCATCAGCGTCTGATAGCAGGGTAAAGGTTTTACCTCTGCCAGCGGGGCGCGAGAGCGACGCCTCGCTGGCCTTTTTTACATCGCAGTACCTGGTGGCCAGGGCGTTCACGGCAGTCGATCAACGAATACTGTTCGCGAGCACTCCCAGCCACCCCCGAATAAAAGCGCCATATTCAACCGGCGCAATGAGGGCATTATGAGCAAGACCAACGAATCCTTGATGCAACGTCGTGTAGCTGCCGTCCCACGTGGCGTCGGCCAGATCCACCCGATCTTCGTCGACACCGCGAAGAACTCGACCGTGATCGACGTTGAAGGCCGCGAACTGATCGACTTCGCCGGCGGCATCGCAGTACTGAACACCGGCCACCTGCACCCGAAAGTGGTTGCAGCGGTGCAAGAGCAGCTGACCAAGGTCAGCCACACCTGCTTCCAGGTGCTGGCCTACGAACCCTACGTAGAGCTGTGCGAAAAGATCAACAAGCTGGTACCAGGCGACTTCGACAAGAAGACCCTGCTGGTCACCACCGGCTCCGAAGCCGTTGAGAACGCCGTCAAGATCGCCCGTGCCGCCACTGGCCGCGCCGGCGTCATCGCCTTCACCGGCGGCTACCACGGCCGTACCATGATGACCCTGGGCCTGACCGGCAAGGTCGTGCCGTACTCCGCTGGCATGGGCCTGATGCCAGGCGGCATTTTCCGCGCCCTGTTCCCGAGCGAACTGCACGGTATCAGCGTTGACGACGCCATTGCCTCGGTCGAGCGTATCTTCAAGAACGACGCCGAGCCGCGTGACATCGCCGCGATCATCCTCGAGCCTGTACAAGGCGAAGGCGGCTTCCTGCCAGCGCCAAAAGAGCTGATGAAGCGCCTGCGCGCCCTGTGCGACCAGCACGGCATCCTGCTGATCGCCGACGAAGTACAGACTGGCGCTGGCCGTACTGGCACTTTCTTCGCCATGGAACAGATGGGCGTTGCGCCTGACCTGACCACCTTCGCCAAATCCATCGCTGGCGGCTTCCCGCTGGCGGGTGTGTGCGGCAAGGCCGAGTACATGGACGCCATCGCTCCAGGCGGCCTGGGTGGTACCTACGCCGGCTCGCCGATCGCTTGCGCCGCGGCCCTGGCCGTGATCGAAGTGTTCGAAGAAGAAAAACTGCTGGACCGCAGCAAGGCTGTGGGTGAGCGCCTGACCGCCGGCCTGCGTGAAATCCAGAAGAAGCACCCGATCATCGGCGACGTCCGTGGTCTGGGCTCGATGATTGCCGTCGAAGTGTTCGAGAAGGGCACTCACACCCCTAACGCTGCTGCTGTTGGCCAGGTTGTGGCCAAGGCACGTGAGAAGGGTCTGATCCTGCTGTCTTGCGGCACCTACGGCAACGTCCTGCGAATCCTGGTTCCGCTGACCGCCGAAGACGCGCTGCTGGACAAAGGCCTGGCTATCATCGAAGAGTGCTTCGCTGAAATCGCTTGATGTGACACGCTTCAGAAAAAACCCGCTTCGGCGGGTTTTTTTTGTGCCATGAAAAGCCATGTGGCGCTATGGTTGTGGAAGGACTTGCTCAGGAAGCTGCGAAGGACTGCGTGTCAGGGATTTTCAGGAGTTGGCGATGAACGCTGCAGACCCCACCCCACCAAGCGTATTGATTGTCGAAGGCGACCCTTGGGTACGTGACATGCTCAGCGAAATGCTGCTCAGCGTGCGCTGTGACGCCCGCTTGCAGGTGTGTGCAGACGGCTCGCAGGCGCTCAGCGCGCTGGCTGGCAAACCCGACCTGATCATCGCCGCGCGTGAGCTGGCCGGTGTCGACGGCCTCGACCTGTTGCGCAAGGTGCGCGCCAAGGGGCTGGCGCTGCCGTTCATCCTCATGAGCAACCGCAGCGACAGCGCCAGCGTGCGCGAAGCGTTGCCGCTGCACCCCACGGCTTACCTGAGCAAGCCGCTGAATCTGGATACCCTGCGCAAGCGCCTGGAAGAGCTGCTGGTGGCCGTTGGCGAAGAAATCGCCTGCCCGGTGCCGGCCTTGCAGGCGGGTGCCAACCTGCCCACCTATCTGGAACAGCGGCGGGCGAATGCCGATGGCGGGCCGCTGCTGGCTGATGTGCAATTGGCGATCAAGCGCGCGCTCAATCCCCAGGGCCTGAACCTCAAGGTGCTGGAAGAGGAGGTGCGTAACGACCCGCAGGTTACCGCCGTGTTGATCGCGGCCGCCAACAGTGCCGCGCTGCACCGTGAAGCGCCAGTGCAAACGTTGCTGCAGGCCTTGAACAAGCTTGGCAGTACCCAGAGCATGAACCTGATTCTGGGCATGACCCTCAAGCGCAGCGCGCGGCTCAGCGACCCGTTGCTGGCGCAGCACGCCGCCCGGTACTGGGACCTTTCACTGCATACCGCCGAATATGGTCGGACCTTGGCGCGCATGCTCGAGCTGGACGAAGGCCGCTGCTATTGCGCGGGGTTGCTGCATTGCCTGGGCGACCTGGCGGTGCTGCGCTGCCTGCAAGAGTGGCGGTTGGCCGGGGGCGAGCTGGACGAACGCAACGTGCAGCAATCGCTGGATGAGTTCGGGGCGGCGTTCGGCTCGGCGCTACGTACACGCTGGCGTCTGCCGCTGGCCTTGCGCGAATTGATCGCGGCGATCTACCAGTTAGGTGGCGGCGTGTATTCGAGGGAGATTCTGGCCATGAACCTGGCGGGGCAGTTATCGCGACTGCCGGCCGAGCAGGGGCTGGAGAAAGTGGCCAGTGGCAAGACCGCGCGCTTGCTGAAGCTGGGCCTGCCGGAGCTGAAACGGCTGCGCAAGGTGGATAACCCTGAGGTGAAGCCCCAGGAAGAGCCGCCTGTGGCGGAGGCTGAAGCGCCCAGCTGAGATTTTGGGGCCGCTCTGCGGCCCTTCGCGGGCTTGCCCGCTCCCACAGGGGGCAGCGTATTCTTGCCGAACCTGGGGGATGGGTCAGCTGCGGACGATCTGGTTCTTGCCTTGCCGCTTGGCCTGGTACATCGCGGCATCGGCCCGGGCGTACAGGCTGTCCAGGGTCACATCTTCCTCGGTCAGCCCGGTCAGCCCTTGGCTCACCGTCACGCCGTAAGTCTGTTCGCCATGGCTGAAGCTCAAACGCTGGATCTGCCGCTGCAGGCGCTCGGCAATTTGCTCTGCTACCTGCGCATCGCAACCCGGGAATACCGCCGCAAACTCCTCGCCCCCAATGCGCCCGAACAGGTCGCCACGGCGTAGCACAGCCTTGCCGCTGTCGGCGATGTGCTGCAGCACCTGGTCGCCTTCTTGGTGGCCGTAGCTGTCGTTGATGCACTTGAAGTCGTCAATGTCCAGCAACAGGAAGGCCAGCGGCGTACCGTCTTCGCGGGCGCTGTCGAACGCTTGCTGGGCACATTCGAAGAAGTGCCTGCGGTTGCTGCTCTGGGTCAGCACATCGGTGGTGGCCAGGCGTTGCAGTTCGCCTTCCAGCTGCTTCTTCTCGGTGATGTCCTCGGCGATGCCGACAATGATCACCCGGTCGCCGTCGCGCTGTTGGTTGATGTAGCACTTGTCGCTCAACCAGCGCAGCTGCCCGTCGGCATTGATGATGCGGTACTCGCGGTCTTCCACCGCGCCTTTGAGCAGCACCTGGGCCAGGCTGCGTTCGGCGAACTCCAGGTCGTCGGGGTAAATACTGTCGCGCCACTCGTTGTAGTCGGCCAGCACCAGGCTGGCAGGGCGGCCAAAGATGCGCTCGTAGGCAGGGCTGACGTACAGCACCTGGCGGGTTTCCCAATCGAAGGCCCAAAGCACTGCGTTGACGCTGTCGAGCAACGAGCTGAACAGCTGTTCACGCTCGCTCAGGCGGGCAACTTCGCCTTGGGCATGCAGTAACGCCAGTAAAGTCTGGGCAGCCTCGGGTGGTGGAATGCCGGGCAGTGTGGTTGGAATGTTCTTGGCCATGAGCACGAAGCGGGTCTCAACGTGAAAGCGTGCGGCCAGCATCCGGCCCGCCACGCGGGCGATGTGCCAAGTTTGAGTGAGCGGGAGGGGGGGAAGTTCCAAGCGGTACGCCCCGCTCTGGGGCGTACCGATCAACGGCGGTCAGGCGCCAGTCGGACGCAGGGAGTAGGTCTTGAGTTGTGCTGCGAAGTCACGCAAGGCATGGATACCGCTGGTTTCGGCCTCATGTACCCATTCCTTCATGGCGGCCAGCATGTCGTGACCATTGGCGCTGGTACGCGCCCAGATCTGCTGCAGCGCCAGGCGCTTCTCATAGATGGTCTTCAGCGCCTGGCTGTGCGCCAGCATCGACTCGATGCGCACATGATGGCGGTCTTCGAGCAGGCTGGTTTCACGCGACAGCAGGCGTTTGGCGCGGCGGAAGTGATGGCTAACCGAGGCATCGACGCGAGCCAGTTCCTGCTTTACCAGGGGGCCAATCACCAGCTTGCGGTATTGGGCCATGATCTGGAAGCGGTTGTTGAGGATGGCCATGGCGGTGTCCATGTCCAGGCTGCCTTTGCCTGCGACCCGGTGGGCAATCGGCGCCACGCGCTGTACCTTGGCCAGGCGCAGCAGGCAGAACAGGCGGATCCACGCCCAGCCCATGTCGAATTCCCAACGCTTGACCGACAGCTTGGCCGAGTTGGGGTAGGTGTGGTGGTTGTTGTGCAGCTCTTCGCCACCGATGACGATGCCCCACGGCACCAGGTTGGTGGCGGCGTCACGGCATTCGAAATTGCGATAGCCGAGCGCGTGGCCCAGCCCGTTGACCACACCGGCGGCCCAGAACGGGATCCACATCATCTGCACCGCCCAGATGGTGATGCCGATGGTGCCGAACAACAGCAGGTCGATCACCGCCATCAACGCAATGCCGCCCAGCTTGTAGCGTGAGTAGAGGTTGCGCTCGATCCAGTCTTCAGGGCAGTTCTTGCCATAGATGCGCAGGGTTTCGGGGTTGCGTGCCTCTTCGCGGTACAGCTCGGCCCCTTTGCGCAACACCGTACCCAGGCCCTTGTGTACAGGGCTATGCGGGTCGTCGGGGGTTTCGCACTTGGCGTGGTGCTTGCGGTGGACCGCGGTCCACTCGCGGGTGTTCTGTGCCGTGGTAAGCCAAAGCCAGAAGCGGAAGAAATGCTTGAGCACACCGTTGAGCTCCAGCGCCCGGTGCGCGGAGTAGCGATGCAGGTAGACCGTGACGCTGACGATGGTCACGTGCGTCATCAGCAGGGTGATGCCGACCAGTTGCCAGGCCGACAAGTCGAGCAGGCCGTTGTACCACATAGGTGTAGAAACCCTCGTAATGCGGGGGAAAGGGGTGATTATCCCTTGGTAGGGAAATAAAACCAGTCAACTGTTCAGATAGGAGGTCACGGCATGTTTCAGCCTTTATAATGCCCCCTCCTTCTTGATGGGCTATCGCACCCGACATGTCTGTTTCTGTTCGCGACGCCTTGCGCATGGCTGCGCTGTATGTGGTGCTCTCGATCCTCTGGCTGGCGCTGGCCGAGGTGGTGCTGCACAGCATGACTGATGATCCCCTGGCACTGACCGTGGGGCGGCAGATCAACGTGGTGGTCTGGGTACTGCTCAGCGCCGCGCTGATCTATGTATCGCGGGTACGCCTGCTCAATTTCATTGGCCAGGGTGCCCGCCTTCGTTGTGAAGACCGCGAGCGCCTGCGCATGGCCGCCGCGGTATTCGACAGCACCCTGGAAGGTGTGCTGGTGACCGACCGCCAGGGCCTGATCGTGCACGTCAATCGCGCCTTCATGCGCATCACCGGTTACCAGCAGGACGAGGTCGTTGGCCAGCGCCCGAACAAGTTCAAATCGGGCCGCCATGGCTTGGCCTTCTACCAGCAGATCTTCGCCACACTGGCCGAGAAGGGCGAGTGGAGCGGCGAAATCTGGAACCGGCGTAAAAGCGGCGAAATCTACCCGCAATGGCAGACCATTTGCGCCATCCGCGATGATGAGGGTGAGCTGAGCCATTATGTGGCGGTGTTCAGTGATATCAGCGCGATCAAGCATTCGGAACAGGAACTGGCCTATCTGGCCCACCACGATCCGCTGACCGGCCTGCCCAATCGCCTGCTTTTTACCGACCGCGTCGAGCAGGCGGTGGCCGCCGCCCAGGCCAACAAGCGCGGGTGTGCCCTGCTGTTGCTGGACCTGGACCATTTCCAGAGCATCAACGACGGCTTGGGCCACACCATCGGTGACCAGCTGCTGAAGCTGGTGGGCGAACGTCTGGGTGACGTGCTGGGTGCTGGCGTGACGTTGGCGCGCCTGGGCGGCGACGAGTTTGGCGTGTTGGCCGAAAACTGCCAGCAGGTCGGCCAGGCTGGCAAGCTGGCGCAAAGCGTTATCGAGCGCATGCGCGAGCCGTTCCTGTTCGATGACCATCGCCTGTTCATCAGTGTCAGCGCCGGTATCAGCCTGTTCCCCAGCGATGCTTTGAGTGCCGAGCAATTGCTGCGCAATGCCGATTCGGCCTTGTACAAGGCCAAGAGCAATGGCCGCGCGTGTTATGCGTTGTACACCGAAGAGCTGACCGCCCACGCCCAGCACCGGGTGGAGACGGCCGGCGAGCTGCGCCGGGCGCTTGAGCACGATGAACTGCGGGTGTTCTACCAGCCAGTGCACGACTTGGCGACCGGCAGCAAGGTCGGCGTCGAAGCGCTGGTGCGTTGGCAGCACCCGCAGCGTGGACTGGTGCCGCCGGGCGGGTTCATTCCGATTGCCGAGCGCACCGGGCTGATTGCCGAGATCGACGCCTGGGTGCTGCGCCAGGCATGCCGGCAAATGGTGCAATGGCAAGCGGAAGGCCGTCAGCTGGCCTTTGTGGCGGTGAACATTTCCAGCCGCCTGTTTGGCCAGCACGAGCTGTACCGCCAAGTGGCCGATGTGCTGCACGAAACCGGCCTGGACCCGGCCCTGCTGGAGCTGGAAGTCACCGAAAGCGCGGTGATGGAAGACCCGGAGGTGGCGCTGGAGCAACTGCACCGTTTGCGAGAACTGGGTGTGACCTTGGCCATTGATGACTTTGGCACCGGCTATTCATCGCTGCTGCGGCTCAAGCGTTTGCCGGTACAAAAGCTGAAGATCGACCAGGGGTTCGTTGCCGGCTTGCCGCTGGATGAAGATGACATTGCGATCGTACGGGTGATCATCGCCCTGGCACGCAGCATGGGCATGCAGGTGCATGCCGAGGGCATTGAGCAGGCGGAGCAAGCCAGCTTCCTGCTACAGGAGCAGTGCCAGCTGGGGCAGGGGTACTGGTTCGGGCGACCGGTGCCGGCTGGGGATTTGCGCTGGGATTGAGGGTATGGCGCAAGTTGGGCAGCGCCTGTGAGTCCGAGCGCAGCCCGCGCGGCGCTCGACTTACGCCCCACTAAATTCCCCAGGTCATGCTCAACGTTTGTTCAAGCCCTTCGCCAGGCGGTCGCCGCCCAGCTGGATCAGCGCCACCAGCGCCACCAGCATGGCAATCACGGTCAGCATGATCTGGCTGTCGAAACGCTGGTACCCATACCGATAGGCAATGTCGCCCAAGCCCCCGGCACCGATCGCCCCAGCCATGGCCGAGGAGTTGATCAAGGTCACCAGGGTAATGGTGAAGCCCCCGACGATGCCCGGCAGTGCCTCCGGCAACAGCACATGCCAGACGATGTGCCAGCGCCTGCAACCCATGGCCTGCGCGGCCTCCACCAGGCCATGGTCGACTTCACGCAGGCTGACCTCGGCTATCCGTGCAAAGAACGGCGTGGCGGCAATCGTCAGCGGCACCACCGCCGCCCACACGCCATAGGTAGTACCCACCAGCAGGCGGGTAAAGGGGATAAGTGCGACCATCAGGATCAGGAACGGGATCGAACGGAACAGATTGACGAAGGCGCCCAATACCCGGTTCAGCAGCGGCGCCGCGAAGATCCCGCCCTTGTCGCTGGTGACCAGCAGCACCGCCATCGGCACCCCCACCAGCAGGGCGATCAACGACGACACGCCAACCATCAGCAGGGTGTCGAGCAAACCTTGCAGCAGGCGGTCAAACCACATGGCCCAGTACCTCCACATCCTCGGCCCAGCGGCGGGCCCGTTCCAACAGCTGATGGGTATCGTACGGCGCATGCCGCACCGACAGGATCAACCGCCCCAAGGCATGCTCGCCGATGGTTTCCACGCCGCCCTGCAGCAAGCGCACACGGCCGCCCAAGTCATTGAACAGGGCGGATAGCTCTGGCTCGCCGAGCACGGTCAGCTTCAGTACCACGGCACTGTCGCGGCTCGGCGGGCTGGCCCGCAAGCTGGCTTGCAGCGAGGCAGGCAGGCTGGCCTGCAACGGCGCGAGCAAGGTGCGGGTGACGTCGTGGCGTGGGGAGCCAAACACTTGCCAGACCTCGCCCTGTTCGACCACAGCACCGCGCTCCAATACCACTACCCGGTGGCAGATATCGCGGATTACCGCCATTTCGTGGGTAATCAGCACGATGGTCAGGCCCAGGCGCTGGTTGATGTCGCGCAGCAGCTCAAGGATCGAGGCGGTGGTTTCCGGGTCCAGCGCCGATGTGGCCTCGTCGCACAGCAGGATCTCGGGGTCATGCACCAGCGCCCGGGCAATGCCCACACGCTGTTTCTGCCCGCCAGACAGCTGCGCCGGATATACCTGGTGCTTCTCCTGCAGGCCGACCAGCTCCAGTAGCTCGCGCACCTTGCGCTGGCGCTCGGCCTTGGCCACCCCTGCCACCTTCAAAGGCAGTTCGACGTTCTGCCACACGGTCTTGGCTGACATGAGGTTGAAGTGCTGGAAGATCATGCCGATGCGCCGACGCAGCGCCACCAGTTGGTCTTCGTCGAACGGCGCGATATCGACCTGGTCGATCAGCACCCGGCCTTGGCTGGGTTGCTCCAGGCGGTTGATGGTGCGCAGCAGCGACGACTTGCCGGCGCCGCTGCGGCCGATGATGCCGAAGATCTCGCCATGCCGAATGTTCAGGTCGATGCCTTGCAGAGCCGGCTGCGCCTGACCCGGGTAGGTCTTGCCAAGGCCGATGAAGCGCACATGGGCTTGATTGACCTCCGGCCGTAGGGCTTGCTCCCTGGCCGTCAGCGGTAGTGATGAGGTGACGGGCGCCCTGAGCGCGCTGGTCTGGCTCATGTCAGCCTTCCCAGCCGGCCTGGTACAGCTTGCCGTGGGCTTTGTCGAGCGCTGCGCGCACCGTTGGCGAGTGTTGGTAGATGTCGACGAATTTGGCCAGGCGCGGGTCGTCCTTGCTCTGCGGGCGAATGACGAACTGGATCACGTACTCCTTGTTCTCGAGGCCGTCGAACAGCAGTGCCGAGCCTGCATCGAAGCTATTGGCCAGGCGAATGTAGGCCGGGTAACCCTGCACCAGGTCGGCGTCGTCATACGCACGTACCAGTTGCACTGCCTCCACTTGCAGGATCTTCAGCTTTTTCGGGTTGGCGACGATGTCGTCCTCGGTGGCTTTATAGCCGACCCCGGGCTTGAGTGTGATCAAACCGGCCTTGGCCAGCAGTTGCAGGCCGCGGCCACTGTTGATCGGGTCGTTGGCGATGGCCACGCTGGCGCCTTCTGGCAGATCGGCGAAGCTTTTGTACCTTTTCGAGTAGAGGCCGACGTTGTTGATGATGCCCGGGGCGTACGGCACCAGGTTGAAGCCCGCAGCCGCCTTGGCGTTTTCCAGGAACGGGATGTGCTGGAAGTAGTTCACGTCGATGTCGCCGCTGTTGAGGCTGACATTCGGCGCAATCCAGTCGCTGAACTCGATCAGCTTCACTTCAAGGCCTTGCTTGTGCGCTTCTTCCACGGCGGCCTCCAGCGGGATGGCAAAGGCCGAGGTGGTGCCGATCTTCAAGGGTTCGGCGGCCAGGGCAGTGGCGGCCATGCCGAGGGTAATGGCGATGGCCGCGACGGGCCGGAACAGTTTCTCAAGCATGGTGCAGGGCTCCAGTCGGGGATGGGGTGAAGCGGTAAGTCGAAGCGGGGTGGTCGGCGGGCAGGTGCGGGTGCGCGGCGTGGAACAGCTTCTGGCGCAGGGTGCCTTCGGCGTAGGCGGTCTTGTAACGGCCACGCTGTTGCAGTTGCGGAATGACCTGGTCGATGAAGTCTTCGAAGCTTTCCGGGGTGACGGTGCGGGTCAGGTTGAAACCGTCCAGCCCGGTTTCGTCGATCCAGGCGATCAGCTGTTCGGCGACCTGGTCGGGCGCGCCGACCAACGTCACGTAGCGGCCGCCCAGGGCGTGCTGCTGCAACAGGCGTCGGCGGGTCCAGGCGTTGTCTTGCAGTTGGCGCGTGGCCGACTGGATGGCGTTGCCCTGGCTGAAGGCAATCGGCTCGTCCAATTCATAGGCGGCGAAGTCGATACCGGTGGATGCCGCGAAGTGCGCAACCCCAGCCTCGGCGCTGGCGTGGCGCAGGTACTCGGCATGCTTTGCCTGGGCCTGTTGCTCGGTCGGGGCGACCACCACCGTGATGCCCATGAACACCTTGACCGCCTGCGGGTCACGGCCGGCAGCCCGCGCAGCGGCACGTACCTTGTCGACCTGAGAGCGGGTGGCAGCCTTGTCCTGGCCGCTGATGAATACGCATTCGGCATGGTTGCCGGCAAAGGCCAGGCCACGCGGTGAGCTGCCGGCCTGGAACAGTACCGGGGTGCGCTGCGGCGAGGGCTCGCACAGGTGGTAGCCGTCGACCTTGTAGAACTCGCCGTGGTGCTCGACTTTGCGCACCCTGTCGGGCCGGGCATAGACACGTTGCTGGCGGTCGGCGACCACCGCGTCATCGGCCCAGCTGCCTTCCAGCAGCTTGTACAGTACCTGCAGGTATTCATCGGCCTGGTCGTAGCGACGGTCATGCTCGGGTTGCTGTTCCAGGCCCATGGCCCGGGCGGCGCTGTCGAGGTAGCCGGTGACGATGTTCCAGCCCACCCGGCCATTGCTCAGGTGGTCGAGGGTGGAAAGGCGCCGGGCGAACAGATACGGCGCCTCGTAGGTCAGGTTGGCGGTAAGGCCGAACCCCAGGTGGCGGGTGACCGCAGCCATGGCCGAGACCAGCAGCAGTGGGTCGTTGACCGGCAACTGGATGGACTCCTTGAGGGTCATGTCCAGCGACTGCCCGTAGACGTCGTAGGTGCCGACGATATCGGCGATGAACAGCCCGTCGAACAGGCCACGCTCCAGCAGGCGTGCGAGGCGGGTCCAGTAGTCCAGGGTCTTGTACTGGGGCGAGGTGTCCCGTGGGTGGGTCCACAGGCCGTGGTTGATGTGCCCGATGCTGTTCATGTTGAAGGCATTGAGCAGGATCTGCCTGGCCATCAGATGGTCCCCCGACGTGGTGGGTTGGCATCGTTGAGGTAATAGTTACCGATAGCGTGGTACTTCCAGCGCACCGGGTCGTGCAGGGTGTGCACGCGGGCGTTGCGCCAGTGGCGATCGAGGTTGTGCTCGGCCAGCGTCGCCTGGCTGCCGCCCAGCTCGAACAGGGCAGTACCGGCGGCGAGGGATATTTCGGTGCTGATGGCGCGAGCTTCGGCAACTGCGATGGAGGCTGCGGCGACGTTCTCGGCGCTGCTGTCGTCGCGGGCGCGGTCGAGGTACTCGCCGGCACGATCCAGCAGTGCTTCGGCAGCGTGTAGACGGATTGCCAGGTGGCCAAAGCTTTTCAGTGTCAGGGGGTCATCCGTGGCCTTGTCCAGGCCGGAATCGACCCACGGGCGGCTGCGGGTGCGCACGAAGTGCAGGGCATCTTCATAAGCGGCGCGGGCGATACCGGTATCGATGGCGGCGTGGAGAATCTGTGCCAGCGGGCCGACCGGGGTGGGGCGCTCGAAAGCGCTCTGGAACGGCACCACGTCGGTGGCGCTGACATACACGTTGTCGAACACCACCGAACCGCTGCCGGTGGTGCGCTGGCCAAAACCGCTCCAGTCGTCGATTACCTGCAGGCCTTGGCTGTCGGCCGGAACGAAGGCCAGGTGCTGCACGCCTTGATCGTCCACCACCGAGGTGGGGATACGCTGGGCGTAGATGGCGCCGGTGGAGTAGAACTTGCGGCCATTGATGCGGAAGCCATCGCCGTCACGGCTCAGGCGGGTGGTGCGTTCGTTGGCGGTCTTGGTGCCCAGTTCAGCCAGTGCGTTGCCGAAGCGGCGGCCAGCCAGCACTTCGGCATACAGCCGCTGTTGCTGTTCGGGCGTGCCGTTTACCCGCAGCACTTCCAGGCCGTAGAAATGGTTTTGCGGGATCTGCCCAAGCGAGCCGTCGGCTTGGGCGATACGGGCGATGACCTTGGCCAGGGTGACGTTGGACACTCCAGCACCGCCGAAGGCCTTGGGCACGCTGATGGCCCACAGCCCGGAGCGGGTGAACAGCTCCAGTTCGGCGTGTGGCAGGCGGCGTTCGCGGTCGCGCAGGGCGCTGTCACGGCGCAGTTTCTGGGCGATGTCTTCGGCGACGGCCAGGGCTTGGGCGTCGCTGGTGATGATAGCGATTGTCATAAAGTTCTCCGGGGGGCGCCTCGCAGCCCTTCGCAGGCTTGCTCGCTCCCACAGGTAAAGTGATGCCAGTTCAAGCGGTGGCAATCCTGTGGAAGCGGGCAAGCCCGCGAAGGGCCGCGCAGCAGCCCCAAAGCCAGCAATTCAGATCCAGGAATGCCGCGCAGGCAGGGTGCCGTTAAGGTGGTAAGCGCCCACCGCGTGGTACTTCCAGCGCACCGGGTCGTGCAGGGTGTGTACGCGGGCATTGCGCCAGTGGCGGTCGAGGTTGAACTCGGCAAGGGTGGCCCGGCTGCCAGCCAGTTCGAACAACTTCTCGCTGGCCTGCAGGGCAATCTCGGTGGTCAGCACCTTGGCCTCCGCCACTGCGATCGAGGCCCGTGCTGCGGAGTCGGCATCGATCGGGGCGGCGTTGACCTCGTCGAGTACTCGAGCAGCCTTGCGCAGCAATGCTTCTGCCGCGTGAAGTTCAAGCTTCAGGCGGCCGATGTCAGCGATTACATAAGGGTCGTCGCTAGCCCGCTCGACATTGGCTTCGATCCACGGCCGGGATTTCTCGCGGACGAACTTGATCGCATCATCGATGGCCGCTTCGGCGATACCGGCGTCGATCGCTGCCTGGATCAGTTGCGAGGACGCGCCCTGAATGTTGGGGATATCACGCTGGCGCCAGTTGTCGATCACCAGCTCCGCGTCTACCGGCACTTCGTCCAACAGCACAGTGCCGCTGGCGGTAGTACGCTGGCCGAACCCGGACCAGTCATCGACGATGCGCAGCCCCGGGCTGCCCCGCCGCACGAATGCCAGGCGCTGGCGGCCTTCCTCGTCCAGGGCTTTGACCGCCACCCAGTGGGCGAACAAGGCGCCGGTGGAATAGAACTTCTCGCCGCTGATGCGATAGCTGTCGCCAACGCGAGTAATGCGGGCATTGAGGGTGAGCGTGTCCTTGGTGCCGCGCTCGGGCCCGGCGTTGCCGATGCGCCAGCCGTCGAGCACGCTGCGGAAAATCAGCGCCTGCTGCGCTTGGCTGGCCGTCAGGCGCAGCAGTTGCAGCATGCCGAACTGGTTCTGCGGGATCTGCCCCAGGGCGGGGTCGGCGGCGCTGATCACGCGGAACACTTCGGCTACGGTTTCGAACGATACGTCGGGGCCACCGAACGCCTTGGGTACGCTGATGCTGCCCAGGCCGCTGCGGGTGAACAGCTCGATTTCGGCCCATGGCAGTTTGCGTTGCTGGTCGCGGCGAGCGGCCTGCTCGCGAGCGACCTCGGCCAGTTCGCGGGCGGCTTGCAGGGCTTCTGCGTCGTTGCGCAGCACGCTGGCCGGCAGCAGCAGGGGCGAGCTGTCGAGATCGCTGTGGAATTGGCTATTTGGCTGGCTGGACATCAGTACCGCTCCTTGGCTGCACTCAATGCCCTGGCGTTACGCACTGGGGTGATTGTGATCCTGACCATTCCTGACCTCACAAAGTAGTTATGCCGCTACAGCTGGTCGCGGCAGATGTGTGCTGGTCCGGTGGTCCGGTTTATATACCCTAATGCTTTATAAAATGTTTATGAACTAACTCTTTGGAATATCTATAGAAGGAGGGATTTGTTACAGATGTGCCGGCCCTTTCGCGGGCACGCCCGCTCCCACAGGTACTGCACAGGTATTGAAACCGGTGCGACACCTGTGGGAGCGGGCGTGCCCGCGAAGAGGCCGGAACAGGTTTATTCGGAAGCTGCGGTGCCGAGGAACTTGCGCAGGAACTGCCGGGTACGTTCTTCCTTCGGTGCCGCGAACAGCGCCTTGGCTTCGCCCTGCTCCACGATCACACCCTTGTCGAAGAAGATCACCCGGTTCGCCACATCTCGGGCAAAGCTCATTTCGTGGGTGACGATGATCATGGTGCGCTTCTCCTCGGCCAAGCCTCGGATGGTCGCCAGCACTTCGCCGACCAGCTCCGGGTCCAGCGCCGAGGTGGGTTCATCGAACAGGATTACCTCCGGCTCCATGGCCAGGGCGCGGGCGATGGCTACCCGTTGCTGCTGGCCGCCCGACAGGCGCCGCGGGTAAGCGTCTTCCTTGCCCGCCAGACCCACCTTGGCCAGCAGGCGCCGGCCCAGTTCGATGGCTTGCTCGCGGGGCGTCTTCTTGACGATCACCGGCCCCTCGATCACGTTTTCCAGGGCGGTGCGGTGGGGGAACAGGTTGAAGTTCTGGAACACGAACCCGGCCTGCTGACGCAGGCGGCGGATCGCACTTTGCTGGCCACCCAGCGGGCGGTTTGCATCGATGCTGATGGCCCCTAGCTGGATCTGCCCGGCATCAGGCGTTTCCAGCAGGTTCAGGCAACGCAGGAAGGTGGTCTTGCCTGAGCCGCTGGGGCCAATGATAGCCACTACTTCGCCGGGCTGGACGGTCATGTCGATACCGTTGAGCACGGTCTGGCCCTTGAACCGCTTGGTCAGGCCTTTGACTTCAATCATGCTCAGTGCTCCTGGTCATGCTGGTTGACCCGCGCTTCCATACGGTTCTGGAAGTGCGCGAGGATGCTGCACAGCACCCAGTAGATGACCGCTACCGCCACGTACATGGTGAACACTTCAAAGGTACGTGCGGTGATCAGCTGGGCCTGGCGGAACAGCTCTGGCACCTGGATGGTTGCCGCCAAGGCAGTGTCCTTGACCAGCGAGATGAAGCTATTGCCCAGCGGTGGCAGAGCGGTGCGCAAGGCCTGTGGCAGGATTGCCCGGCGCATGGCCTGTACGCGTGTCATGCCGATACTGGCAGCAGCTTCCCATTGCCCGCGGTCGATCGAGGAGATCGCTGCGCGCAGGATTTCGCAGATGTAGGCGGCCATGTTCAGCGACAGGCCGATCAACGAAGCCGGGATCGGGTCGAGTTCGATACCGATCTGCGGCATGCCGAAATAGATCACGAACAGCTGCACCAGCAACGGCGTGCCGCGGAAAAACGACACGTAGACCCGCGCCAGCCAGTTCAGCGGCAGGATCTTCGACAGCCGCATCAGCGCGAGGGCGAAGCCCAGCACCAGGCCGAAGAACATGCCGCCAACGCTGAGCAGCACCGTATAACCCGCGCCCTTCAGCAGGAAGGGCGTGGAGTCGACAACAAGTTGCAGGCTTTCAGCGATCATTTGGTGACATCGGCACCGAAGTATTTTTCCGACAGCTTGGCCAGCGTGCCGTCAGCCTTGAGCTTGTCGATGGCCTTGTTGATTGCTGCCAGCAGTTCAGGCTCGCCCTTGCGCAGTGCCACGCCGCTCTCCAGGCGTGAGAACGCATCGCCGGCAAGTTCGGTGTCCTTGGCTTTTTGCGCGTATTCCAGTGCGGCCAGGCGGTCGATCAGGATGGCGTCGATGCGGCCGTTACGCAGGTCGGCGAACTTGCTTGGGTCGTCTTCGTAGGTGCGCACGTCGGCTTGTGGCACGTCCTTTTTCACCCACTGCTCATAGTTGGTCCCCAGGCCCACGCCGACCTTTTTGCCGGCCAGGTCCTGCGCGCCCTTGATGTTCAGCTGCTCGGCCTTCTTCTTCAGAATCAGCGCCTGAATGCCGGAGATGGTGTAGGGCTCGGAGAAGTCGTACTTCTTCTTGCGCTCTTCGGAAATGGTCACCTGGTTGACCACCACGTCCAGGCGCTTGGACTCCAGCGCAGCGAGGATGCCGTCCCACTTGGTCGGCTGGATCTTGGCCTTGACCCCTAGCTCCTTGGCAAGCAGTTCGGAGAGCTCGACTTCAAAGCCGGTCAGCTTGCCGTTTTCGTCCTGGAAGCTGAAGGGTGGGTAGGTGCCTTCCAGGCCGACGTTGATCACGCCTTTTTCCTGGATGGTCTTCAATTGTTCGCCGGCAAATGCCTGGCCGAGCAGGCCTGCACCCAGCAGGATTGCCAGGCTGGCGTTGAGTAGCGGTTTGGCGAATTTCGACATGTCAGAGCCCCGCGCTTGTTGTTTAAGTGGTGGGTGGCGACTATAGGGTTGGCTGCTTAGGCCAGGAAATACTAAAAAATTATTTTATTATTTCCTTTTGTATTTTTGCCAAGTGCTAGCTGCTTTGAGGGTAGGCGAGGTTGCCTGCGCCGTCATCGCCGCTTATGCCTGACTTAGCGCAGGGTGGAATAAAGCGTTGTTTTTTCCAAGGGACGGATTTGCCGTAGAGTGGATCGCATGTAGGCAGGCCCGGCCCTTTCGCGGGCACGCCCGCTCCCACAGGTACAGCACAGGGCTCAAAAGCTGTGATGTACCTGTGGGAGCGGGCGTGCCCGCGAAAGGGCCGGGCCTGGCGAAAAAATCAGATGGCCTATACGGCAGGAGAAAACCGTGAGCGAACAACCTTCATCCGCGCACTGGCAGTTGCAGAGCATTGTCACTGGCCTGCGCGGCGCCCGTGAGCAATGGCGCACCCGCAATGGCCGCAGCATTGGCGAGCAGGGCGGGCGTGAGCTGCCATCGCGGGAGGCGATGCGGCAGATTCTGGAGCAACTGTGCGGTGCGTTGTTCCCCATGCGCCTTGGGCCGGTGGACCTGCGCGAGGAGAGCGAAGACTTTTACGTGGGCCATACCCTGGATGCCGCGCTGACCGCCTTGCTGACCCAGGCGCGGTTGGAGTTGCGCTATGCCGCCCGGCAAAGCAAGGCTGAGCTGGCCAGCGTCGATGCCCAGGCCCTGAGCCTGATACAGGGCTTTGCCGCTGCGCTGCCGGCATTGCGCGTGCTGCTCGACACCGACGTGCTGGCCGCCTACCACGGTGACCCGGCCGCCCGCAGCGTCGATGAGGTGCTGCTGTGCTACCCCGGGATCCTGGCGATCATCCACCACCGTCTGGCGCACCACCTGTACCGGGCCGGCCTGCCGCTGCTGGCGCGGATCAGTTCGGAGCTGGCGCATTCGGCCACCGGTATCGACATTCACCCAGGCGCGCAGATCGGGCCAAGCTTCTTCATCGACCACGGAACCGGCGTGGTCATCGGCGAAACCGCAATCATCGGCGAGCGCGTGCGCATCTACCAGGCGGTGACTCTGGGTGCCAAGCGCTTCCCAAGCGATGAGTCGGGGACCTTGCACAAAGGCCTGCCGCGCCATCCCATCGTCGAGGACGATGTAGTGATCTACGCCGGAGCCACAGTGCTGGGGCGCATTACCATCGGCAAGGGTTCGACCATTGGCGGCAATGTGTGGCTGACCCGCAGCGTACCGGCTGAGAGCAACATCACCCAGGCCAACCTGCAGCTGGATTGCCAGGACAAGAACTGATCTGGCATTTGCTTAGCCTGTACCGGCCCTTTCGCGGGTAAATCGGATCGCCGCACCGCCGCTCCCACAGGTACTGCACAAGTTTCGGGTTCTGTGAGGCCTCTGTGGGAGCGGGTTCACCCGCGAAGAGGCCAGCGCAAGAGAACGCCAATCAGCGCCCCAATTCGCATTGAAATCCGATCCATGGTTAACTTGAACGCTTGTTCAATGAAAAAACGCTGGTCCGCTGCCGGTGTTCAACAGGAGGATTCCTTTGCTGAACCCGTTCATTCCGAACCTTACGTCATGTGACGAGGTGCACGCCCGATGAGTGCACCGAACCCGTCCCTTGCCAATGGCAAGATCCGCATGAACCCCCCGGTGTTCTATTTTGCGGCAAGCTTCATCCTCATCTTCGGCCTTGTGGTCATCAGCAATCCGCAAGCTGCAGGCGACTGGTTGCTGGCGGCGCAGAACTGGGCCGCCAACACGGTCGGCTGGTACTACATGCTGGCGATGACGCTGTACCTGGTCTTCGTGGTGGTCACCGCCTTGTCCGGCTACGGCAAGATCAAGCTCGGTGCCGACCACGACGAACCCGAGTTCAGCTACCTGTCATGGGCCGGCATGCTGTTTGCCGCCGGTATCAGCATTACGCTGTTCTTCTTCTGTGTCTCCGAGCCGCTGACCCACATGCTGCAACCGCCCCAGGGCGAAGCGGGCACGGCCGAGGCCGGGCGCCAGGCGATGCAGATCCTGTTCCTGCACTGGGGCCTGCATGGCTGGGGCGTATTCGCCTTTGTCGGCATGGCGCTGGCCTACTTCGCCTACCGACACAACCTGCCGCTGGCGCTGCGCTCGGCGCTGTACCCGCTGATCGGCAAGCGCATCAACGGGCCGATCGGCTACGCGGTGGACGGCTTCGGCATCATCGCCACGGTGTTCGGCCTGGGCGCCGACATGGGCTTTGGCGTGCTGCACCTGAACGCCGGCCTCGACTACCTGTTCGGCATCAGCCATAGCCAGTGGGTGCAGGTGATCCTCATCACACTGATGATGGGCGCGGCCGTGGCCGTGGCCGTTGCCGGGGTAGAGAAGGGTGTGCGGGTGATGAGCGACATCAACCTGTTCCTGGCCTGCGCGCTGCTGCTGTTCGTGCTGTTCGCCGGGCCAACCCAACACCTGTTCAACACCCTGATCCAGAACCTTGGCGACTATCTGGGCGCATTGCCGCGCAAGAGCTTCGACGTTTATGCCTACGGTGAAAACCGTGACTGGCTGGGCGGCTGGACGGTCTTCTACTGGGCCTGGTGGATTGCCTGGGCGCCGTTCGTGGGCCTGTTCATCGCCCGCATTTCCCGTGGCCGTACTATCCGCGAGTTCGTTTTTGGCGTGCTGCTGATCCCGTTGGGCTTCACCCTGGCGTGGATGTCGATCTTCGGCAACAGTGCACTCGACCAGGTGATCAACCACGGCATGACCGCACTGGGTCAGTCCGCGCTGGACAACCCGTCGATGAGCCTGTACCTGCTGCTGGAGACGTACCCCTGGAGCAAGGTGGTGATCGCCACTACCGTGTTCATCAGCTTCGTGTTCTTCGTGACCTCGGCCGACTCGGGCACTGTGGTGCTCTCGACCCTGTCAGCCAAGGGCGGTGATGCCGATGAAGACGGGCCGAACTGGCTGCGCATCTTCTGGGGGGCGATGACCGCGCTGATCACCAGTGCACTGCTGTTTGCGGGCAGCATCGATTCGCTCAAGTCGGCGGTGGTGCTGACCTCGCTGCCGTTCTCGCTGATTCTGCTGTGCATGATGTGGGGGCTGCACAAGGCCTTCTACCTGGAGTCGCAACGCCAGATCGCGCAGATGCACTCGCTGGCCCCGTTCGCCCAGTCACGCCGTGGCCGTGGTGGCTGGCGACAGCGCCTGAGCCAGGCGGTGCACTTCCCGTCGCGTGATGAGGTGTACCGCTTCATGGACGACGTGGTGCGCCCGGCGATTGCCGACGTGCGTGAAGTGTTCGAGCAGAAGGGCCTGGTACTGATTACCCAGGACGACCCGAGCCACGACAACGTCAGCCTGAAGATTGGCCATGGCGAGGAGCAGCCGTTCATTTACCAGGTGCAGATGCGTGGCTACTTCACGCCATCGTTCGCCCTGGGTGGGCTGGGTACGCAAGAGTTGAAGAACCGCCGCTACTACCGCGCCGAGGTGCACCTGAGCGAAGGCAGCCAGAACTATGACCTGGTGGGCTACAGCAAGGAGCAGATCATCAACGATATCCTCGACCAGTACGAGCGGCACATGCAGTACTTGCACCTGGTCCGCTGACCAAGCTCTCCTGTCCCGGCCTCTTCGCGGGCAAGCCCGCTCCCACAGGCACGGCACCGGTTTCGAAACCTGTGTTGTACTTGTGGGGGAGGGCTTGTACGCGAAGAGGCCGGGACAGGCAACAGCTAGAAAGGCGCATCCCCAAGGATGGTCGCGCGGTGCATCACCCGCCGGTTCGGCCGGTAGTCATCCACCGCGAAATGCTGGGTCACGCGGTTGTCCCAGAACGCCACGTCATTCTCCTGCCACCGCCAGCGAATGCTGAATTCCGGCCGCGTAGCATGGGCGAACAGCAGCTTCAGCAATGCCTCGCTTTCCAGCTCGCTCAGCTCATTGATGCGTGTAGTAAACCCTTCATTGACGAACAACGCCTTGCGCCCGCTGACCGGATGCGTACGCACCACCGGGTGCGACAGCGGTGGGTTGTTGCGCCGGGTGGCTTCCCAGCGCGCCAAGTCTTCGGCCGTGGTGCCAAAGCGCTCCAGCGGGAATGACTTGGTGAAGTCATGGGTAGCGGTCAGCCCATCGAGCATTTCCCGCAGCGGCACCGACAAGGCCTCGAAGGCGGCAATGCCGCTGGCCCACAGGGTATCGCCACCGAAGGCCGGCAACTGCTTGGCACTGAGCACCGCGCCCAGTGCCGGGGTCGGCAGGAAGGTCACGTCGGTGTGCCATACGGCATTGTCGCGTACATCGGTCACTGCTGTGTCGAGTACCAGCACCTGCGGGGTGTCCGGCACGTTGGGGTAGATTGGGTGAATGTGCAGGTCACCGAAGCGGGCAGCAAAGCGCGCCTGCTGCTCCGGGGTGATCGGCTGGTCGCGGAAGAACAGCACCTGGTGCTGCAGCAGCGCCTGTTCGATGGCGTCGCGTTCTGCTGCGCTGATTTCGCGGCTGATGTCCACACCGCTGATCTGGGCGCCGAGCGCCGGGCTGAGTGGGGTGATGGTCAGGCTCATGTCGGTCTCTTCAATCAGGCGCCAGTGTGCTGGCGTGGGCAATGGGGTTCAGTGGCTTTGCCCGTGCCAGGGCACCAGCTTGCGTTGCAGGGCACGCAGGCTCATCTCCAGGGCGAAGGCGATCAGGGCGATCAGCAGAATGCCCAGTACCACCACATCGGTGACCAGGAACTGCGCCGCCGACTGCACCATGAAGCCTAGGCCGCTGGTGGCGGCGATCAGTTCGGCGGCGACCAGGGTCGACCAGCCAACCCCCAGGCCGATGCGGATACCGGTGAGGATGTCGGGCAGCGCGCTGGGCAGGATCACATGGCGAATCAGCTGGGCCTTGCTGGCGCCTAGCGACTGCGCGGCACGCAGCTTGGCTGGGTCGACCGTGCGTACGCCGGTGGCAGTGGCAATGGCGATCGGGGCGAAAATCGCCAGGTAAATCAGCAATACCTTCGACAGCTCGCCAATGCCGCACCAGATGACGATCAGCGGCAGGTAGGCCAGCGGCGGGATCGGCCGGTAGAACTCGATCAGCGGGTCGAGGATGCCGCGTGCAATGCGGTTGTAGCCGATGGCGATACCCACCGGGATGGCAGTGAGGGTGGCGGCCACCAAGGCCACGCCGATGCGCCCCAGGCTGGCGCCCAGGTGCTGCCAGAGGCTCGCGTCCATGTAGCCCTGGGTCAGCAAGGTCCAGGCTTTGGCCAGGATATCGCTGGGCGAGGGTAGGAACAGGGGCTCGACCCAACCGGCAGCAGTCACCAGCCACCAAGCCAGCAGCAGGCTGGCGAGGGTCAGGGCGCTGATCCAGCGGGTAGGCAGTGGGCGGCTCAGCCGGGTGGCTGGCCGGGCTTGTTCTTCGCTTTTGCCGGTAACCGGCAGGTCCAGGCTGCTCATGCGCGCTCCTGCAAGCTTTGGCGTTGAGAGAAAACGCGGGCCAGTACGTGCTCGCGGGTTTCGATGAAGGCCGGGTCGGACTTGATCGCCCGGGCCGACTCACCTGCGGCATAGCGCTGGCCGAAGTCCAGTTGCAGACGTTCCACTACACGCCCCGGGTTGGGTGCCAGCAGCACCAGCTCGCTGGCCAGAAACACGGCCTCTTCAATGTCGTGGGTAATCAGGAACACCGGCTTGGCGGTGCGTTGCCACACCTGCAGCAACAACTCCTGCATTTGCTCGCGGGTGAAGGCATCGAGGGCGCCGAACGGTTCGTCCATCAGCAGCACCCGTGGGTCGGCTGCCAGTGCCCGGGCAAGGCCCACGCGTTGCTTCTGGCCACCTGACAGCTGCCAGATGCGCCGCTCGCCGAAGCCGGCGAGGTCGACCAGGGCCAGCATCTCGCGTGCCCTGGCTTCACGCTCGACGCGCGGCACGCCGGCCAGCTCCAGGCCGAAGGCGACGTTGCCTAGCACGTTCTGCCAGGGCAGCAGCGCGTCGTCCTGAAATACCACGCCGCGCTCGGCGCCGGGGCCCTCCACCGGCACACCGTCAAGGGTGATACGGCCGGCGCTGGGGGGGACGAAGCCGGCGATCAGGTTAAGCAGCGAGGTCTTGCCGCTGCCGGATGGCCCCAGGGCCACCAGCAACTGGCGAGGCCCCAGGCTCAGGTTGATATCGGCCAGTACCGGGGTGGCGGCACCGGGGTACTGTGCGCTGATGCGCTCCAGTTCGAGCAAGGCCATGGCGGGCTCCGGTTGTGCAGGCTTAGTTGGGGAGGTACTGGGCGCTGACGTATGGCGAGTAGTCCAGCAGTACCGCGTCGACCTTGCCCTGTTGCTTGAGGAAGGTCGCGGTGTCGGTCAGTGCCTGGGTGGTTGGCGCACCCAAGGCGCTGGCCTGGTCGGCAGCCAGCGGGTAGACGTTACCCTGCAGCAGTACCGGGATGTCGGCAGGCTTGGCGCCGGACAGCTTGGCCAACTTGGTCACGTTGTCGGGGTTGGCCAGCCACGCTTTCGGGTCCTTGCGGTAGTCGGCATAGGCATCGAGGGTCACTTTGGCGAAGGCCTTGACCACATCGGGGTGTTTGGCGGCGAAGTCCTTGCGCACGATCCACGCATCGAAGGTCGGCGCGCCTTTGGCGGCCAGCTCACCAGAGGTGATCAGCACCTTGCCGTTTTCCTTGGCCACGCCCAGGGCCGGGTCCCAGACGTAGGTTGCATCGATGTCTCCGCGCTTCCAGGCAGCAATGATGGCTGGGGGGGCGAGGTTGAGGATTTGCACCTTGGACGGATCGATGTTCCAGCTTTTCAGGGCTGCCAGCAGGCTGTAGTGGCCGGTGGACACGAACGGCACGGCGACTTTCTTGCCGATCAGGTCTTGTGGGGTCTTGACGCTGTCGCGGGCGACCAGTGCTTCGCCGGCGCCAATCTGCGTGGCGATCAGAAAGGTTTCGACCGGCAGTTTGCGGGTGGCAGCGGCGGCCAGCGGGCTGGAGCCGAGGTAGCCGATCTGTACGTCACCGCTGGCCACGGCGGTGATCACGTCGGCGCCGTTGTCGAACTTGCGCCAGTCGATGCTGGCCTTGCTGGCCTTCTCGTAGTCGCCATCGACCTGCGCCACCTTGGCTGGATCGACCGTGGTCTGGTAGGCGACTGTCAGGTCTGCAGCCTGGGCCAGCCAGCTGGTGCCGGCGAGGGTCAGGGCGGCGAACAGGCGCAGCGGGGCATGCGGGATCATGGTGAACCTCTCGTCAGGCAATCTGGGTAATGGATGACGAGCAGGCTAAATGATCTAAGAAATCAAAAATAAATAACTTTTTCGAATTAGCTTAGGAGGCAAAGGCCTTAGGGGGCAGGCCATCCAGCAAGCTCCATGCCGGGCAGCACATGGGGTCGCAATCTGGGCCAATGGCGAAACCCGCACAACCTGCAAAGGTTTTCGCTCCTATAGAACCATACGGAATTAGGTTATAAGCAAACGTTTGCAAATAACCCATGGTTATGAAAAGGTGGCCCCGCTACAACGAATGGCAGTAAAGGTTCCTAACATATTCCTTAAAAATCTTACAAATTCATAAAACGGTCATTTTGGATTTATAGGATTGTCATTATCCTGTAGCGCAGGTGGCGTCTTAGACCAAAGTCGTGAAACGTTTAGAAACGATTGACTTAATGGTCACGCTTTGGGACTTAATCGCCAATCCACGGTGAGCGGGGCAGAAGACCCTGCCGCCAGAGATACACAAGAATTAGAACGTAGAGGAGCAAAACATGTACAAGTCCAGCCTGGCTCTGGCCGTGGCATTGGGGGTTCTCGCCCAACAAGCAGGCGCTGCCGGTTTCGTTGAAGACAGCAAACTGTCGCTCAGCTCGCGCACCATGTACTTCAACGATGACAACCGCGAAAGCGGTATCGACCAGAAAGAAAGTGGGCAGGGTTTCAAGCTCGACTACCTGTCTGGTTTCACCCAAGGCACCGTAGGCTTTGGTGTTGACGTTCAAGCGCTGTGGGGCATTCACCTGGATGGTGGCCGTGGTAGCCGTCCAGATGCCAACAACACGTTCTTCCCGAGTGACTCCGATGGTTCGGCAGTCCACAACTGGGCACGCATTGGCGGTAATGCCAAGGCTCGCTTCTCCAAAACCGAGGTCCACTACGGTAGCGCCCTGGCGCCTATGCTGCCGATCCTGGTCTCCAACGATGGTCGTCTGCTGCCACAGACCTTCGAGGGTGGCACTCTCCAGTCGAAGGAAATCGACAACCTGACCATCAACGCGGGTCAACTGACCCACGCCATGGGTCGTGCTTCGAGCAACCGTACCGGTCTCTCCGTTTCTGGCGCCTTCCGGGACAGCAACAAGTTCCAGTTCGCCGGCGGTGATTACAAGCTCACTCCAGACCTGACCCTGCAGTACTACTACTCGAACCTGGAAGACTTCTACAAGCAGCACTTCCTGGGTGCGACTCACGTATTCAAGATCGCCGACAACCAGTCGTTCAAGACTGACCTGCGCTACTTCGACAGCAGCAGCGATGGCAAGAATGGCCAGACTGGTTATGCCTTCGACAACAACGGTGGCTATGCGAAGAACTCGGGCGAGGTCGACAACAAGACCTGGAGCGCCATGTTCACCTACACCCTGGGTGGCCACGCGCTGATGCTCGGTCACCAGCAAGTGGGTGATGATGGTGGTTTCGTCTGGCTGAACCAAGGTAGCGTTCGTAAAGACGGTTCCACTTCCTCTGTGGAAGGCAACGGCGGCGCGAGCTTCTACCTGTTCACCGATAGCATGATCAACCAGTTTGCCCGTGCGGGTGAGAATACGACCTTTGGTCAGTACTCCTATGACTTTGCGGCTCTGGGTGTTCCAGGCCTGAAGGCTTCGGTGGCCTACCTGCGTGGTGACGATGTTCGCAACAAGTCCGGTGACGGCAGCTACAACGAATGGGAACGTGACGCCCGCGTCGACTACACCCTTCAGGAAGGCGCTCTCAAAGGCCTGGGCTTCAGCCTGCGTCAAGGCGTCTACCGTGGTAGCGGCGAAAGCGCCCTGGACAAAGACCAGACTCGCTTCATCGTGAACTACACTTACAGCTTCCTGTAATTCGTAATCACAGAGAAAGCCTCGCTTACAGCGAGGCTTTTTTGTGCCTCTAGATTGGTATGCATTATAGTTATAAATAAATTGTTATTCATTCTTTTTGTTTTTAACCGATTGCAGGCACATTGAACCCATACGGTACAGAACCCAGCCAAGGAGCCGCAGCCCATGAGCCTCAAACTCGGCGATATCGCCCCCGATTTCGAACAGGATTCCAGCGAAGGCAAGATCCGCTTCCACGAGTGGCTGGGCAACAGCTGGGGGGTGTTGTTTTCCCACCCGGCCGACTTCACGCCGGTGTGCACCACCGAGCTGGGCCTGACTGCCAAGCTGAAGGACGATTTCGCCAAGCGCGGGGTCAAGGCCATCGCCCTGTCGGTGGACCCGGTCGACTCGCACCACAAGTGGATCGAGGACATCAACGAGACCCAGAACACTGTGGTCAACTTCCCGATCATTGCCGACGCTGACCGCAAGGTGTCCGACCTGTACGACCTGATCCATCCGAACGCCAGCGACACCCTGACCGTGCGCTCGCTGTTCGTCATCGACCCAAACAAGAAAGTGCGCCTGACCATTACCTACCCGGCCAGTACCGGGCGCAATTTCAATGAGATTCTGCGGGTGATCGACTCGCTGCAGTTGACCGACAACCACAAGGTCGCCACGCCAGGTAACTGGCAGGACGGCGACGAGGTGGTGATCGTGCCTTCGCTCAAGGATGAGGAGGAGATCAAGCAGCGCTTCCCCAAAGGTTACCGGGCGGTCAAACCCTATCTGCGCCTGACCCCTCAGCCCAATCGTTAATGGATTCCTCGTTGCATTGCTCTTAGCCAAGCAGGGATTTTCGGGCCGTTTCGACGGCCCTTTTTTATGCCTGCCAAAAACCTGTGGTAGCCGGCGCGCCCGCGAAGAGGCCCTAATGGTTAAAGACGTTAATGGAATAAACAAATGAAAAAATATGATTTCTAGATATATGTAGCAGCTGTTAATGTCACCTCCAACAGAACACAAGGAAGCGCAGCAATGCTGGTCGTCTCAATCGGTGGTAGCCCAAGTCTCCGTTCACGCTCCGGCGTGCTGCTCGAGCGTTCGCGCCAGTGGCTGCAGGACCGCGGCGTTGAAGTGGTGACGTTCCAGGTGCGTGACTTTCCCGCCGAAGACCTGCTGCATGCCCGTTTCGACAGCCCGCATGTGCAGCACTTTCAACAGCTGGTAGCCCAGGCTGATGGCCTGATCGTCTCCACCCCGGTGTACAAGGCTTCGTTTGCCGGTGCCCTGAAAACCTTGCTGGACCTGCTGCCCGAGCGCGCCTTGGCACACAAGATCGTATTGCCAATCGCCACCGGTGGCAGCATCGCCCACATGTTGGCGGTGGATTACGCATTGAAGCCGGTGCTGTCGGCCCTGAAGGCACAAGAGACCCTGCAAGGGATCTTTGCCGACGACAGCCAGGTGGCTTACGCAGAAGGCACAAAGCCCGCGCAGTTGGTACAGGCGCTGGAAGAACGCCTGCACGACTCGCTGGAAACTTTCCACGTTGCCCTGGCCCGTCGACCGCGCCCGGTGGCCCCCGGCGTATTGAACGAACGCCTGATCAGCGCCCGCTGGAGCATCTGAACGGCACTACCCGCTTCACCACCTTACTCGCCCGACAACGAGGCAAGCAGGTGCAACCCGAACCTCATTCGCACAGGAGAGCGCCATGCGCACAGTCTTCTTGCGTCGTGGTCTGGTCGCCCTGTTTGCGGCGGCTGTGTCCTTCGGCGCCATTACCCAAGCCCAGGCCGAAAGCCTGCGTATCGGTTATCAGAAATACGGCACCCTGGTGCTGCTCAAGGCCAAGGGCTCGCTGGAGAAACGCCTGGCCGAGCAGGGCGTGCAGGTGCAGTGGACCGAATTCCCCGGTGGCCCGCAGCTGCTTGAAGGGCTGAACGTCGGGTCCATCGATTTTGGTGTCACCGGCGAGACCCCTCCTGTGTTCGCCCAGGCCGCTGGCGCCGACCTCCTCTATGTGGCTTACGAGCCGCCAGCGCCGCACAGCGAAGCGATCCTGGTGCCCAAGGGCTCGCCGATCCAGTCGGTGAAGGACCTCAAGGGGAAAAAGGTCGTCCTCAACAAAGGCTCCAACGTGCACTACCTGCTGGTCCGCGCCTTGGAAGACGCCGGCCTCAAGTACAGCGACATCCAGCCTGTCTACCTGCCACCTGCCGACGCCCGCGCCGCCTTCGAACGCGGCAGCGTGGATGCCTGGGTGATCTGGGACCCGTACCAGGCCGCCGCCGAGCAGCAGCTCCAAGCGCGCACCCTGCGTGACGGCAAGGGCCTGGTCGACAACCACCAGTTCTACCTCGCCACCCGCAACTATGCGACACAGCACCCAGCGGTGATCAACACCGTGATCGAAGAAGTGCGCGCCGTGGGTGAGTGGTCCCAGGCCAACCCGCAGGAAGTGACCGACCAGGTTGCCCCGCTGCTCGGCCTGCCTGCCGACATCACCTTGACCTCGGTCAAACGCCAAGGCTACGGCGCTGCGCCGCTGACCCCCGACGTGGTGGCCGCGCAGCAGAAAATCGCCGACACGTTCCAGGCGCTGAAGCTTATTCCCAAGCCGCTGAGCATCAAGGACGTGATCTGGACACCCCCGGCCAAGGTCGCCAGCGCGCCTTGATTGATTCG
Organism: Pseudomonas sp. BN607; assembly: GCF_029871175.1. Taxonomy (NCBI): domain Bacteria; kingdom Pseudomonadati; phylum Pseudomonadota; class Gammaproteobacteria; order Pseudomonadales; family Pseudomonadaceae; genus Pseudomonas; species Pseudomonas sp. BN607. The sequence goes on along the minus strand of NZ_SSOE01000042.1, from coordinate 12,844 downwards.
CCTGTGCCGGGGCGCCGCCCCGGCCTGAGCCACCCTTGAGGAGACAACTCCAATGAGCCTTAACATTTTCTGGTTCCTCCCAACCCATGGTGACGGCAAGTACCTGGGCACTTCCGACGGCGCACGTGCGGTCGATCACGGTTACCTGCAGCAGATCGCGCAGGCTGCCGACCGCCTGGGTTTTGGTGGAGTGTTGATCCCGACCGGGCGCTCCTGCGAGGACTCCTGGCTGGTGGCCGCGTCGCTGATTCCCGTGACTCAGCGCCTGAAATTCCTGGTTGCTTTGCGCCCGGGCATCATTTCGCCAACCGTGGCAGCACGCCAGGCGGCAACCCTCGATCGCCTGTCCAATGGCCGCGCGTTGTTCAACTTGGTAACCGGCGGTGACCCGGACGAGCTCGCCGGCGACGGTCTGCACCTGAACCACCAGGAGCGCTACGAGGCCTCGGTCGAGTTCACCCGCATCTGGCGTAAGGTGCTGGAAGGCGAAAACGTGGATTACGAGGGCAAACACATTCAGGTGAAGGGCGCCAAGCTGCTCTACCCACCGATCCAGCAGCCACGTCCTCCGCTGTATTTCGGCGGTTCGTCCGAGGCCGCCCAGGACCTGGCTGCCGAACAGGTCGAGTTGTACCTGACCTGGGGCGAGCCACCGGCCGCTGTAGCCGAAAAAATCGCCCAGGTGCGCGAAAAAGCTGCCGCTCAAGGCCGCGAAGTACGCTTCGGTATCCGCCTGCACGTAATCGTGCGGGAAACCAACGAAGAAGCCTGGGCTGCTGCTGACCGCCTGATCTCGCACCTGGACGATGACACCATTTCCCGCGCCCAGGCTTCGCTGGCGCGCTTTGATTCGGTAGGCCAGCAGCGTATGGCTGCCCTGCACGGCGGCAACCGCGACAACCTTGAAGTCAGCCCCAACCTGTGGGCAGGTGTTGGCCTGGTACGGGGCGGCGCGGGTACCGCGCTGGTGGGCGACGGCCCTACCGTGGCAGCACGGGTGAAGGAATATGCCGACTTGGGCATAGATACCTTCATCTTCTCGGGTTATCCACACCTGGAAGAGTCTTACCGCGTGGCGGAGCTGCTGTTCCCGCACCTTGATGTGCAGCGCCCGGAGCAGCCGAAAAGCGGTGGGTATGTAAGCCCGTTCGGCGAGATGGTGGCCAACGACATCCTGCCCAAGTCCGTGTCGCAGAGCTGAGGGCCGGGCCATGAGTCGTTCTACTTCCTCCAACCTTACCCAGCGCCTTGCGCCGTGGGCGCTGCCGGTGCTGCTGTTGGCAGCCTGGCAGCTGGCGGTCAGCGCCGGCTGGCTGTCGACGCGTATCCTGCCGGCGCCCAGTGCAGTCGTCAGTGCTGGCGTCGAACTGGTCCGCAGCGGCGAGATCTGGACGCACCTGGCCATCAGTGGCTGGCGGGCCGGGCTGGGCTTCGTCATCGGTGGCAGCATCGGCCTTGTGCTCGGCTTCATCACGGGCCTTTCGAACTGGGGTGAACGCCTGCTCGACAGCTCGGTGCAGATGATCCGCAACGTGCCGCACCTGGCGCTGATCCCGCTGGTAATCCTGTGGTTCGGTATCGACGAGTCGGCAAAGATCTTCCTGGTCGCGCTGGGCACGTTGTTCCCGATTTATCTGAACACCTACCACGGCATCCGCAACGTCGACCCGGCGTTGGTGGAAATGGCCCGCAGCTATGGCTTGTCTGGCTTCAGCCTGTTTCGCCAGGTGATCCTGCCGGGGGCGCTGCCGTCGATCCTGGTGGGTGTGCGCTTTGCCCTGGGTTTCATGTGGCTGACCCTGATCGTCGCCGAAACCATATCGGCCAATGCCGGCATCGGTTACCTGGCGATGAACGCTCGCGAGTTCCTGCAGACCGATGTGGTGGTGCTCGCCATCGTGCTGTACGCCGTGCTCGGTAAGCTCGCCGACCTCGCCGCTCGCGGCCTGGAGCGTGTGTGGCTGCGCTGGCACCCCGCCTATCAAGTTGCCAGGAAGGAGGGCGCATGACCGTGCTCAAGGAACAGCCGCCACGCCTGCTGCGTGGCATCCCGCTGGCCTCCAACGGCCTGCGCAAGACTTTTGGCCAGCGCGAAGTGTTGAAGGGTATCGACCTGCACATTCCGGCCGGCCAGTTCGTTGCCATCGTTGGCCGCAGCGGCTGCGGCAAGAGCACCTTGTTGCGGTTGCTGGCCGGGCTCGACCAGCCCACTGCCGGACAACTGCTGGCCGGTGCTGCGCCGCTGGACGAGGCCCGTGAAGAAACCCGCCTGATGTTCCAGGACGCACGACTGCTGCCGTGGAAGAAAGTGATCGACAACGTTGGTCTTGGTCTGTCTGGCGACTGGCGCCCACGTGCGCTGGATGCCTTGGAGGCGGTCGGCCTGGCCGACCGTGCCCAGGAATGGCCGGCAGCATTGTCTGGCGGCCAGAAGCAGCGTGTGGCGTTGGCGCGGGCGCTCATCCACCAGCCCCGCCTGCTGCTGCTGGACGAGCCGCTCGGCGCGCTGGATGCCCTGACCCGTATCGAGATGCAGCAACTGATCGAGCGGCTGTGGCGTGAACACGGCTTCACCGTGTTGCTGGTTACCCACGATGTCAGCGAGGCGGTTGCCGTGGCTGATCGGGTAATCCTGATCGAGGACGGCGAAGTCGGGCTCGACCTCACTGTCGACCTGGCACGGCCCCGGGCGCGTGGTTCGCACCGCCTGGCCGCGCTGGAAAGCGAAGTACTCAACCGTGTTCTGTCGGCCCCGGGCGCCGCGCCCGAGCCGGATCCTGTAGCGCCTTTGCCCACGCAACTGCGTTGGGCGCACTGAATGACTCACTTACCAGACTGAAGCCAAGAGAAGGAAGCAAATCATGACCATCAAAGCCATCAACGTTCGCAACCAGTTCAAAGGCACCGTGAAAGAAATCCTTGAAGGCCCGGTACTGTCGGAAATCGACGTGCAGACCGCCTCTGGCATCGTGACTTCGGTCATCACCACCCGCTCCGTGCGTGAGCTGGAGCTGCAGGTGGGCAGTGAAGTGATTGCCTTTGTGAAGTCGACTGAAGTGTCTATCGCCAAGCTGTGATGCGTTTGCTCGATATTGGGGCTGCCTTGCAGCCCTTCGCGGGCACGCCCGCTCCCACAGGTACTTCGCAAGCTGCAGCGTGTGCACGGGCCCTGTGGGAGCGGGCGTGCCCGCGAAGGGCCGCAAAGCGGCCCCAAATTTCTCAGCTGGAACGCTTGGCCAGAAACGGCGGCAGGTACAACCCCAGATACGCTTCGAACACCCGCTTGCCTTCCTCGGCCATGCGTGGGGTGATCGCTTCATGCAACTGCACCGACCGCGCATACACCCGGTCGCTCAGCTCCATGGCCAAGGCAAATACATCCACATCCAGCGGCATCACCGGCAAGTGAAAATGCTGGTCGAACAACTTGTACATCAAGTCGCCCAGTTCCATATCGTGCTGCCGGTCGGCCTGCACTACTTCGCTCAGCCCATGCTGCGCCAGAATCAACTGCCGCGCCGCCGCATCTTCATTGTAGATATCCAGCATGCGCTGCTCGATCAGCCGGGACAGCTCATGCCACGTGCTGAACGCGCGGTTGTCGATCGGTGCGCTCAATGCTTCACGGAAAGCCCGGTGGACATCGGCGGTTAACGCCTCAAGCAACGCCGGCACGCTGGCGAAGAAGTGGTACACCGACGACGGTGGAATCTGCGCACGCTCGGCAACGCTGTATATCGACAGCCCCGCCACCCCCAGCTCGGCCAGCAGCTCGCGGGCGGCGGCCAGAATCGCCTCGATCCTGGCCTGGCTGCTGGCGCGTGGCTTGCGCGGGGTGGCGGTACGCGTCATCAGTTGCTGATCGCCAGGATGCTGGCCTGGTAGGCACCGACGAACAGGTCGAAGTCACCGACTTCTTCCTGTTCCAGCTCGGACTGCTTGGCCAGCGACTCGCGGGCCAGCGTTTCGTATGCCTGTTGCTGTTCGTGGCTCAGTGGCTGCTCGCGGAACGTGTCGGCGTGTATACGGCTCTGACGCAGCGAGAACTTCACGAAGCTTTCGTCATGCTCGGTCATGCGTGCCAGTACCTGTGCCGAAGGCGTCAGCGAGGCGTCATCGACCTTGGCCTGCTGAGCATCCAGGGCGTTGGCATGCTCATCACCGCCTTGAGCCTGGTCGAGCAGGTTGGCCAATTGCCGAATGCGCTCTAGCAGCTCGCTGGCCCATTCTTTCAGGCCGACTGGTTGGCCATTGCGCTGCAGCTCCAGGCCAGGGCGACGGCCTTCCTTGACCACGGTCAGGAAGTTGCTGGTGCACTGGCCGCACTCGCCGTTGTCCAGTTGCGGGCTGTCGTCCAGGGCGCAGAACAGCAGGAACGCGTCGAGGAAGCGCGCCTCGGTGAGGTCGATGCCTACCGGCAGGAACGGGTTGATGTCCAGGCAGCGCACTTCCACGTACTGCACGCCCCGCGAGGTCAGGGCCTGGATCGGCCGCTCGCCGGTGTAGGTGACGCGCTTGGGGCGGATGTTCGAGTAGTACTCGTTTTCGATCTGCAGAATGTTGGTGTTCAGCTGTACCCACTCGCCGTCGACGTGCGTGCCTACTTCAACGTAAGGCGGGTAGGGCGTGCCCACCGCCTTGCGCAGGCTGTCGGTGTAGCTGGCCAGGTTGTTGTAGCACGGCGTCAGGCCGGCCTGGGCATTGCTCTGGTAGCCCAGGTCGCTCATGCGCAGGCTGGTGGCGTAGGGCAGGTACAGGGTTTCGGCATCCAGCTCTTCCAGCTGGTGCGGTCGGCCACGCAGGAAACCTTTGTCCAGGGCCGGCGAAGCGCCGAACAGGTACATCAGCAGCCAACTGTAGCGGCGGAAATTGCGGATCAGCGCAATGTAGGCCGACGACTGGTAGTCGCGGTCATTCTCGCTGCTGCCTTCGGCGGCGCGCAGCAGCGGCCACAGCGCTTCGGGCAGCGAGAAGTTGTAATGGATACCGGCGATGCACTGCATGGTGCGGCCGTAACGCAGGGCCAGGCCCTTGCGGTAGACGTGCTTGAGCTTGCCGATGTTCGAGGTGCCGTACTCGGCTATCGGGATGTCCTCCTCGGCCGGCAGTGTGCATGGCATCGATGGGCTCCACAGGTATTCGTCGCCGAGCTTGCTGTAGACGAAACGGTGGGTCTGTTCGAGGCTTTCGAGCACCTTGGCCGGGTCGGCCAATGCCGGGGTGATGAACTCCAGCAGCGACTCGGAATAGTCGGTGGTGATCTGCTCGTTGGTCAGGGCCGATCCCAGTGCTTCCGGGTGCGGGGTCTGGGCCAGGCGACCTTCATCGGTCACGCGCAGGCATTCGCGCTCAATACCGTGCAGGCACTGCTTGAGCAGGGGAAGATTGGCGCCGAGCAGGCTCAGGCGGCGGTTGAGGAGTTCGCTCAAGATGTATTCCTTCACGCGTCAGTCGCCCCAATATGGGGGTAGAGATAACGGTCTACAAGGGTAGGAAGAAAGGAACTGGCGTTGTCGCCTGGTTTACGCGGATCCAGCAGTGCCAGCGCACTGCTGAAAATACCGCAGATACTGCTTGGTGAGCTAGAGAACCGCGAAGGTTCCTTGCGCTTTGGCCACCAGCTTGTCGCCCTGGACTACGTCGGCGTCGACCACCAACGTGCGCCGCCCGGCATGCAGCACCCGGGCTGTGCACAGCACTTCGCCGTCGCTGACGGCGCGCATGTAGTTGATCTTGCACTCGATGGTGACGCTTTGCTGGTCAAAGCCATGGCTGGCCGAGCAGGCCAGGCCCATGGCGATGTCCACCAGGCTGAAGATCGCCCCGCCGTGCAGCTTCTGGCCACGGTTACGCAACTGTGGCTCAACCGCCAGGGCTACCTCGGCAACGCCTGTTTCCAGGCGTTGCAGGCGGCAGCCGAGTAGCTGACTGAAGGCGCTTTCGACGTATTCGCGTGGTACGTCCATCACTTCTTCTTCAGCTGCTTGGCGTTGGCGAACAGCGAGGCCATGGCATTGTTGGCCGGCGCGGCCGTGGCGGTTTCACGCTGGCGCGGTGCCTGCTGCTGGCGGTTGCCGCCATTGCCGCGGTTACCGCCGCGGTTGCCTTCGACCTTCTCGCCCGGGGTGTCGCCCATGCGCATGGACAGGCCGACGCGCTTGCGCGGGATGTCCACTTCCATGACCTTGACCTTGACCACGTCACCTGCCTTGACCGCTTCACGGGGGTCCTTGATGAACTTCTCCGACAGCGCCGAAATGTGCACCAGGCCGTCCTGATGCACGCCGATGTCGACGAAGGCCCCGAAGTTGGTCACGTTGGTCACCACGCCCTCGAGGATCATGCCCGGTTCCAGGTCCTTGAGGTCTTCGACGCCGTCCTGGAAGGTAGCGGTCTTGAACTCGGGGCGTGGGTCGCGGCCGGGCTTGTCCAGCTCCTGCAGGATGTCGGTAACGGTCGGCAGGCCGAAGGTTTCGTCAGTGAACTTCTTCGGGTCGAGGCGCTTGAGGAAGCTGCTGTCGCCGATCAGCGAGCGGATGTCACGGTCGGTGCCGGCGGCGATGCGTTGCACCAACGGGTAGGCCTCGGGGTGAACTGCCGAGGCGTCCAGCGGGTTGTCGCCGTTCATCACGCGCAGGAAACCGGCGGCCTGTTCGAACGTTTTTTCACCCAGGCGGCTGACTTTTTTCAGCGCTGCACGGGTGGCGAACGGGCCATTGGCGTCACGGTGGGCGACAATGTTCTGTGCCAGCGTGGCGTTAAGGCCAGAGATGCGTGTCAGCAGCGCTACCGAGGCGGTGTTCACATCCACGCCCACGGCGTTTACACAGTCCTCGACCACAGCGTCCAGGCCGCGCGCCAGTTTCAGTTGCGACACGTCGTGCTGGTACTGGCCGACCCCAATGGATTTCGGGTCGATCTTCACCAGTTCGGCCAGCGGGTCTTGCAAGCGGCGGGCAATCGACACGGCACCCCGGATCGATACGTCCAGGTCCGGGAACTCGCGGGCGGCCAGTTCCGATGCGGAGTACACCGAAGCGCCGGCTTCAGAGACCATGATCTTGGTGATTTTCAGTGCTGGATACTTTTTGACCAGTTCGGCCACCAGCTTGTCGCTCTCGCGGCTGGCGGTGCCATTGCCGATAGCAATCAGCTCCACCGAGTGCTTGGCGCACAGCGCGGCCATGATCGAGAGGGTGCGGTCCCAGTCGTTTTTCGGCGCGTGCGGGTAGACCGTGGTGTGGTCCAGCAGCTTGCCAGTGGCGTCGACCACGGCGATCTTGCAGCCGGTGCGCAGGCCCGGGTCGAAGCCCAGGGTGGCGCGCGGGCCGGCCGGTGCGGCCAGCAGCAGGTCGTGCAGGTTGTGGGCGAACACGTTGATCGCCTCGGCTTCGGCATTGTCGCGCAGCTCGCCGAACAGGTCGGTCTCAAGGTGAGTGTACAGCTTGACCTTCCAGGTCCAGCGCACTACCTCGCCGAGCCACTTGTCGGCCGGACGGTTACGGTTTTCGATGCCGACGTGGGTGCCGATCATCAGCTCGCATGGGTGCAGGGTGCCGGGCAGCTCTTCGCCAACCTTCAACGAGGCGCTCAGCACGCCTTCGTTGCGCCCGCGGAAAATCGCCAGGGCGCGGTGCGACGGAGCGCTGCGCAGCAGTTCGTCATGGGCGAAGTAGTCTCGGAACTTGGCGCCTTCCTCTTCCTTGCCTGCCACCACACGGGCGCTGAGCACGGCTTCCTGCTTGAGGAAGCTGCGCAGCTTGTCGAGCAGTGCGGCGTCCTCGGCGAAGCGCTCCATGAGAATGTACTTGGCGCCTTCCAGTGCGGCCTTGACGTCGGCCACGCCTTTTTCGGCGTCGACGAAGCGCGCCGCTTCGCTTTCCGGGGTCAGGCCCGGGTCGTTGAACAGGCCGTCTGCCAGCTCGCCGAGGCCGGCCTCCAGGGCAATCTGGCCCTTGGTGCGACGCTTCTGTTTGTACGGCAGGTACAGGTCTTCGAGGCGGGTCTTGGTGTCGGCCAGCTTGATCTCGCGGGCGAGCTCAGGGGTTAGCTTGCCCTGTTCCTCGATGCTGGACAGGATGCTGGCGCGGCGCTCGTCGAGTTCGCGCAGGTAGCGCAGGCGCTCTTCCAGATGGCGCAGCTGGGTGTCGTCCAGGCTACCGGTCACTTCCTTGCGGTAACGGGCGATGAAAGGCACGGTCGAGCCTTCGTCCAACAGGCCCACGGCCGCCTCGACCTGCTGGGGGCGTACGCCCAGTTCCTCGGCGATACGGCTGTTGATGCTGTCCATGTAAACCACCTGACATTTGTGAATACGGGGGTCGCCTGTGGGCTTTTCGCCCGGCGGCGCTGGATGAAAGCCGCGCATTATACCCATCGCAAACGGCTTGCGGTGATGGCGCCCGGCCAGTCGGAACTGGCGCCTGGGGAAAAATCTGCTAACAATGCTCACGGCACGCGTTGCAATGGCTACGCCATAATGCGCGGCGATATCAGAGGAGTTATTCATGACCGGCACCGCAAACACCGCTGAAGGTGACAAGATTCTCATCGTCGACGACGATCCAGGGCTGAGCAGCCTGCTGGAGCGTTTCTTCACCAGCAAGGGCTACCGTGCCCGCGCGGTGCCCAACACCGAACAGATGGACCGCCTGCTGTCGCGGGAGGTGTTCAACCTGGTGGTGCTCGACCTGATGCTGCCGGGCGAGGATGGCCTGTCCGCATGCAAACGCCTGCGCCAGCAGAACAACCAGATCCCGATCATCATGCTGACCGCCAAGGGCGACGAGCTCAGCCGCATCAAGGGTCTGGAGCTGGGCGCCGACGATTACCTGGGCAAGCCGTTCAACCCGGACGAGCTGATGGCTCGGGTCAAGGCCGTGCTGCGCCGCCAGGCACCAAGCGTGCCGGGTGCACCGGGCAGCGAAGACGAGTCGGTCACCTTTGGCGACTACGAGCTGTCGCTGGCAACCCGTGAACTGAAACGTGGGGACGAAGTGCATATGCTCACCACCGGTGAGTTCGCCGTGCTCAAGGCGCTGGTAATGCACGCCCGCGAACCGCTGACCCGCGACAAGCTGATGAACCTGGCCCGTGGCCGTGAATGGGATGCGCTGGAGCGCTCAATCGACGTGCAGATTTCGCGCTTGCGTCGCATGATCGAGCCAGACCCGTCCAAGCCACGTTACATTCAGACCGTGTGGGGCGTGGGCTACGTGTTCGTGCCGGACGGCAACGCCGGAAAGTGATGCCTGACCGTCGATGAAAACACCGCTCTGGTTTCCGCAAAGTTTCTTCGCCCGCACCTTGTGGCTGGTGTTGATCGTCGTCCTGTTCTCCAAGGCCCTGACGCTGGTCTACCTGCTGATGAACGAGGACGTACTGGTCGACCGTCAGTACAGCCATGGCGTGGCGCTGACCTTGCGCGCCTATTGGGCTGCCGACGAAGAAAACCGCGACAAGATCGCCGAGGCGGCAGGCCTTATCCGCGTGACCGGCTCAGGTGTGCCCGAAGGTGAGCAGCACTGGCCCTACAGCGAAATCTACCAGCGGCAGATGCAGGCCGAGCTGGGTGAGGACACCGAGGTGCGGTTGCGCATTCATGCGCCGCCGGCGTTGTGGGTCAATGCGCCAAGCCTCGGCCCGGGATGGTTGAAGGTGCCGCTTTACCCGCACCCGTTGCGGGGGCAGAAGATCTGGAACGTGCTGGGCTGGTTCCTGGCCATCGGCCTGTTGTCCACAGCCTCGGCTTGGATTTTCGTTCGCCAGCTGAACCAGCCGCTCAAGCGGCTGGTGTTTGCTGCCCGCCAGCTGGGCCAGGGGCGCAGTGTGCGCCTGCCGATCAGCGACACACCCAGCGAAATGACCGAGGTGTACAAGGCCTTCAACCAGATGGCCGAAGACGTCGAGCAGGCCGGGCGGGAGCGCGAGCTGATGCTGGCCGGGGTTTCCCACGACCTGCGCACGCCGCTGACGCGCCTGCGCCTGTCGCTGTCGTTGCTGAACAGCGACAGCGACTTGAGTGACGACATGGTCCGCGATATCGAGGACATGGATGCGATCCTCGACCAGTTCCTGGCGTTCATCCGCGATGGCCGCGACGAGCCGGTGGAGGAGGTCGACCTGGCTGACCTGGTGCGTGAAGTCGTAGCGCCGTACAACCAGCCGCAAGAGCGTGTGCGCCTGTGTCTGGAGCCGATTCCGCCGTTCCCTCTGCGGCGGGTATCGCTCAAGCGCATGTTGGGTAACCTGATCGGCAACGCCCTGCATCATGCCGGCAAGGGGGTCGAAGTGGCTGCCTATGTGTCGGGTGACGAGAGCGCACCTTACGTGGTGCTGAGCGTGCTGGACCGTGGCACCGGGATCGACGAGTCGGAGCTGGAGACCATCTTCAATCCGTTCATTCGTGGGGACCGGGCGCGAGGCGGCAAGGGTACCGGGCTGGGGCTGGCGATCGTCAAGCGGATCGCGGCACAGCATGGCGGGAACGTGGAGCTGCGTAACCGGTCTGGCGGGGGTATCGAGGCGCGGGTGCGTTTGCCGCTGGGGCTTTTGCTGCCGCGTAACGCAGTGTGAGGCTCACTGGCCTCTTCGCGGCTCAAGCCGCTCCCACAGGGTTAGCGCAGCCTCCGGGCTTGTGCAGTACCTGTGGGAGCGGCTTTGGCCGCGAAGAGGCCGGCACAGGCTTACCTCAGCCCTTACCCTTGGTCCGGGTCTGATTAGGCCCGCCATTCTTCTCAAGGTGCTCGATGATCATCCCGGCGACGTTCTTGCCGGTGGTCACCTCTATCCCTTCCAGCCCCGGCGACGAGTTCACCTCCATCACCAATGGCCCATGGTTGGACCGCAGGATATCCACACCCGCAACACTCAACCCCATCACCTTGGCCGCCCGGATTGCGGTAATCCGTTCCTCTGGGGTGATCTTGATCAGGCTTGCAACGCCCCCACGGTGCAGGTTGGAGCGGAACTCGCCCGGCTTGGCCTGGCGCTTCATCGAGGCAATCACCTTGTCTCCTACAACGAAGCAGCGGATGTCCGCACCGCCGGCCTCCTTGATGTACTCCTGAACCATGATGTTCTGCTTCAGGCCCATGAACGCCTCGATCACGGACTCGGCTGCCTGGGTTGTTTCGCACAGCACGACGCCGATGCCTTGGGTGCCTTCCAGAACCTTGATCACCAACGGAGCGCCGTTGACCATCTGGATCAGGTCGGGGATGTCGTCTGGCGAGTGGGCAAAGCCGGTGATCGGCAGGCCTATACCGCGTCGTGACAACAGCTGCAGCGAACGCAGCTTGTCGCGTGAGCGGGCAATGGCCACTGATTCGTTGAGCGGGTACACACCCATCATTTCGAACTGGCGCAGTACCGCGCACCCATAAAATGTCACCGATGCGCCGATACGCGGGATGACTGCGTCGAAGCCTTCCAGCGGCTTGCCGCGGTAATGGATCTGCGGCTTGTGGCTCGCAATGTTCATGTAGGCCCGCAGGGTATCGATCACCACCATTTCGTGGCCACGCTGGGTACCGGCTTCGACCAGGCGGCGGGTGGAATACAGACGCGGATTGCGCGACAGCACAGCGATCTTCATGCAGCACCTGTGACAGGAGAGAGAGTGGCCGGAAAGGCCGGTTTGTCTTGTACGTATTTCAGGCCGGGGTTGACTACAAGTTGGCCGTGAATCAGCGCCTTGGAGCCGAGCAGCAGGCGGTACCGCATGTTCTTGCGGCAGGCCAGGGTGAATTCGACCTCCCACACACCATCGCCCAGCGCCAACGAGGTGCGGATGACATAACGGGTCTGCGCCTGGCCGTTGGAGCTCTTGATGGTTTTCATGGTCACCAGCGGCGCCTCGCACCGCCTGTGGCGCAACTGCACCACCGAGCCCAGGTGTGCGGTAAAACGCACCCACGGCTGGCCATCGCGCTCGAACGGTTCCACCTCGGTGGCGTGCAGGCTGGAGGTGCTGGCACCGGTGTCGATCTTGGCGCGTAACCCAGCCACGCCAAGGTCGGGCAGGGCGACCCACTCGCGCAGGCCAATCACAGTCAAATGGTCAAATGTCTTCACTAAGCACACCCTGCGAATGAGGTGGTGAACTGTAAGCATGGCGGGGACTTTTTGCATCCGTATGTGAAGGTAGTACAGTTCGATGAAAGACAGAATCCGAGGTAACGGGATGGCACAAAAAGCCGAAGACGATGACAAGGTTCGCCTGGACAAGTGGCTGTGGGCCGCGCGCTTCTACAAGACGCGAGCGCTGGCCAAGGCGGCGATCGAGAGCGGCAAGGTGCACTGCCGGGGCGAGCGTTGCAAGCCGGGCAAGGAGCCGCGGGTGGGCGACGAATTTGTGCTGCGTACGGGGTTCGATGAACGCACGGTGGTGGTGAAGGCGTTGTCGGTTGTACGACGCGGGGCGCCGGAGGCGCAGACGTTGTATGAAGAGACCGCAGAAAGTGTGCGGCGCCGGGAGCAGGCGGCGGAAATGCGCAAGGCGGGGGCCATGGGGGTGACTACCGATGGGCGGCCGACCAAGAAGCAGCGGCGGCAGATTCACCAGTTGCATGGGAGCTATGACTAGCCTGGGCCGCTTTGCGGCCCATCGCGACACAAGGCCTCCCACATGGATCGCGCTAGATTCTAGAAACTGAGCAAAACAGTTGTTTCCCCAGGTACTGCATCAGCCTCAAGCCTGCGGGGGTACCTGTGGGAGCGGGCTTGTCCCGCGAAGAATCCAACACGGTGCATGGCACGGGGTTCGCCCGTGTTCGCGGGACAAGCCCGCTCCCACAGGGGATCGCGCTAGATTCCAGAAATTGAGCAAGCCAGTTGTTTCCCC